>JAYSUN010000549.1:0-3249 GCA_043719045.1 Hyphomicrobiaceae bacterium
CACACAATCGAGTTCCCGGTTCCGTGCCGCAGCCATCAGTGCGTTCAGCCTCGGACGGCCTTCTTTGCGGCCGGAGACGGCGGCGTCGCAATACTCGCCCACGATAGTCAGCCCCGCTCGCGCCGCGTAGTCGCGCAGGCCATCATATTGCAGGTCCGGCTTCTGATCGGCGGTGGAGACCCGAACGTAGAGCGCCACGCGTGTTTTCGGGGTTTTCACCATGGCCATGATCGTCCATATAAGTACTCTTTTATGGACAACCTGTCAGCCATCGTATCCCGTTGATATTTCAAGGTTCCGAGAGGGGTATCGGCTGACCCTTTTTTGGACACCTCATGACGACCCTTGAGCGCACGGCCTACCCACGCATGGGCAATCGCCTGTCGAGCGCGGAGCTTCAAGCGAAGTTCGGGTTGTCCGAGACGGATCGTGCCTTCATCGCCTCGAACGCCCGAACCGATGCCAAAAGTCTGACGCTCGCGGCGTTGCTTCGAGCACGCCAAGCTTACGGCCTGTTCCCGGTAGATTTTCCAGACTCCGTTCTGGCGCACATGGCGGCGCAGTTGGGGATATCGGACCGACGCCTCGTGACCAGCCGACCGACCCTGCATCGGTATCGAGCCGTTATCCGCAGCCACTTGAGCGCTACGGCGTACGGCGATGCTGGAGAGAGCCTTGTCGCCGAGACGACGCTTCTGGCGACGAAGACCATGAGCGATCCGACCGACTTGATCAATCGAGCGCTGGAGGCCTTGTGGGCCGCCAATATCGATCTGCCCGCCTTCAGCGCGCTGGACCGAACGGTCAACCATATTCGCGCGCAAGCTCACCGGCAGATATTCAGCGACGTGGCGGACATACTGCCGGTCGCGCAAGCCGCTGCGTTGGACGGCTTGCTGGTCGTCACCCCAGAAACAGGAACGACGCCTTTTAACCGGCTCAAACAGACCCCAGGCCCAGCCAAACCGTCCAACATCAGGCTTTGGATTGATCGCTTGGCTTGGATCAGCAGCCTGCCTGATCCGGCTCCGCTCCTGACTGGGATATCGCATACGAAATCTCGCCAGTTCGCCGCTGAAGCCGAGGTGCTCGAAGTCAGCGAATTGCTCGACATCAAAGAGGCCGGGAAACGGCGCACGATGTTGCTTTGCCTCATTGGCCAGGCCAAGACCCGCTGCCGCGATGAACTCGTCGAGATGTTCTTGACACGTATCCGCCGTACCCAGGCCGCTGCGAAGGAAAAACTCGCACTCTTGCAGCAAGAGCATCAGGGGCTGGAGGAAAGCCTGATCGCGGTCCTGAGCCAAATTGTTGCCGCCGCTCAAGAGCCGGGCTCCGACAGCAAGTTGGGCCAGCACGTCAAACAACTTCTGGACGCGAAAGGTGGTGCCGACCAAGTGTCGGAGCAATGTGCCACCGTCTCCGCGTGGCACGGCGACAACGTGCTGCCACTGCTCTGGCCCATTCACGCCCATACGCGGTCTTTGCTCTTCGGTCTCCTTGAGCAGTTGGAGATCAAGGCAACGACCCAGGACCGGAGCTTGGAAAAAGCATTGGCCCTGATGATTGCGCAGCGGCACTCGCGCCACGTTGAGGTTGTTGGCGCGACAGACCTTGGCTTTGCGTCTCAACGCTGGAAAAGCCACATGAAGAATGGCCGCAGCACCGGTGTTGATCGTCGGGCGTTCGAGGTCTGCGTCTTCACATACGTGGCCCACGGCCTTCAAACCGGCGATCTCTTTGTGGTCGGTTCCGAGACCTATGCCGACTATCGTGCGCAACTCCTCGCGTGGTCCGCATGCGAGCCAAAATTGCAGGCCTACTGTGAGGCGATCAAAATGCCAGCCAACGGCACTGAGTTCGTCGCCAAGCTGAAGGCCGAGCTGACTGCAGCCGCAAGCCTTGCGGACAAGGGCTTTCCAAATAATGCCGAGCTGACAATCGACAAGAACGGCGGTGCCCATCTCAAGCGGCCGCGCACTGACCCGCCACCCAAAGAGTTGGCGGCTTTTGAGCAAGAGATACGGAGCCGGATGCCAGAGCGTCATCTGCTCGACATCCTCAAGAACGCCGAACACTGGTCTGGGTATACACGCCACTTCGGTCCGCCGTCCGGTGCCGATCCCAAGCTCGCGCAGGCGGTTCAGCGCTATCTTTTCACGGTGTTCGGCTACGGCTGCAATTTGGGGCCGGTGCAGACGGCGCGCCATGCGCCACACATCGCGTCCGCCCAGACGATGCGCCGGATCAACGCCCAGCACATCAACACGGCCAAGCTCGAAGCGGCGATGACCGATCTCATCAATGCGTATGCAAAATTCCCGCTGCCGAGCCACTGGGGTACCGGCAAAGCCGCCGTCTCCGACGGCACTCATGTCCCGTTGCGGGAGAATAATCTGATCGGCGCGCGGCATGTCCGGTACGGCGGCTATGGTGCCATCGCCTACCATCACATCGCCGACACCTACATCGCCCTGTTCACGACGTTTATTTCCTGCGGCGTGTGGGAGGCGGTCCACATTTTTGACGGGCTGCTGAAGAACAGATCGACGATCCAGCCCGACACCCTCCATGCCGACACCCACGGCCAAAGTGAACCCGTGTTCGGCCTCAGCCGACTGCTCGGCGTGAAACTGATGCCGCGCATGCGGACCTGGGCCGACGTCACCCTTTATCGACCGGCAAAATCGTCCACCTACGATCATATCGACGCGCTTTTCACCGACCACATTGACTGGCCGCTGATTGCAAGACACTGGCGCGATCTGATGCAGGTTGTCATCTCCATTCAAGCGGGCCACGTCCTGCCATCGATGTTGCTGCGAAAACTTGGAACCAACAACCAGAAAAGCCTACTCTATCAAGCCTTTCGCGAGTTGGGTCGGGTCGAGCGGACGCTGTTCCTGCTGAACTATATATCCAGTTCCGAGATGCGCCAGAACATACAGGCGCAGACCACCAAGGTGGAGGCCTTCAACGTGTTCCTCGATTGGGTATCGTTCGGCGGGCCGCTGATCAAAAGCGGTGATCCCGTCGAGCAGGAGAAGCAAATCAAATATGCCAGCCTCGTCGGCAATGCCGTCATGCTCAGCAACGTGTCAGACCTGACCGGCGTCTTGACGTCAATGATCGCCGACGGCCACAGCGTAATACCCGAACTCGTCGCCCTACTCAGCCCGACCGTTCGTCAGCACATCCTCAGGTTCGGCCGTTACGCCCTCGACATGAAGGAGGTGCCGCCACCCCTAA
>JAYSUN010000550.1:0-3234 GCA_043719045.1 Hyphomicrobiaceae bacterium
CGCGGCCGTGGTGGCCCGCTCAAACCAACAGGTCGAGCTGATCAACGCGACCGCATCGTTCATCAATGAAGTCCAAAGCGCGCAGGACATGCTTCATGAGCTGGAAGCCGCTGTGCCGCAACACGCTGCTTTGAATCGATTTGCGATGTCGCCCCAAATGCATTCGCTCGACTACCCTCTGGCTGCGCTGCGCGGTCGTTTGACCGAAATTAATGTGGCGCACAGCAGAGCCATAGGTCGCCACCTAGACCAACAACAAATTTGGCATGGCGAGCAGCTTGCCTGGTCGACCGCCTGGGCTGTTGCCTTGACTGCGGTGATGGGCTTTTTCTGGTGGGCCGCATCGCGCAATCCGCAAGCGAACAGGGGGCCGATAGCAGCATCTGCGGCATCCGGCGCAACCCCTGAGTTTGGCGAGCCGGAGACGGCCATACGCACCGACGAACGGGCTCGAATCGCGCGAGACTTGCACGACGATGTCGGCGCCCATTTGATGGCGCTGAAAATCGCGCTCAAATGTTCGTCGACGACCAGCGCACCGACGCTGCGCCGAAGTCTGGACAGCGAATGGTCTTCGCTGTTGGCGCAAGTCGATGCGGCGATGACAACGGTCGCGCGTGTTTCGGAAAAACTTAGACCGAGCGTTGTGGGCCAGGAGGGGCTGCAACAGGCCATCGAATCCTACGCGCGGCGTTTCGAGAAAGTCACAGGGATACGATGCGTTCTGACAATAGACGCCAGCCCGTTTCCACAGCGCGGCATTGAAGCCGACGAAATTTTTCACATATTCCAGGAATCACTGATCAACGTGGCGCGTCATGCCGACGCCACGCGGGTTGATATCGAGCTCTCTGTCGATGATCGATTTGCAATGGCAATCGCCGACAACGGGCGGGGCATTTCAACCGCGGCGATTCTGAGCGAACACTCAGTTGGTTTGATTGGCATGGCGGAGCGAGCGCGCCGGATTGGCGCCGACCTTAAGGTGGCCCGCCAACCCGGAGGCGGCACTTCAGTCAAAGTCTATGTCCCTCTAGGAGGTTCAAAATGACCGATGGAAAACTCAAAATCCTGTTGGCCGACGACCACGCGATAGTGCGCGCCGGCGTGCGGCGGCTGTTGCGGGACGAGCCCGACATCGACGTTGTCGGCGAAGCCGAGACGGCTGCCAACGCCTTGCTGATGGTGCGCAAGGAGGCGTGGGATGTTGTAGTGATGGACATCAACATGCCGGGCCAAAGCGCGCTCGATGTCCTTCGGCTGATGAAACTGGACAAACCAGAGTTGCCAGTGATCATTTTGACGATGCATCCTGAAGAGCAGTTCGCGGTGCGCATGCTTAAGGCAGGCGCCGCCGGTTACGTCACCAAAGCCAGCGCGGCCGACTACCTGATCGCGGCGATCCGCAAGGTGGCACAAGGCGGCACTTATGTGAGCGCGACCCTTGCCGCAGCGCTGGCGGCACGGTTGAAATCGCAGCCTAAAGAGAGTTTGGACGAGCTGTTGTCAGACCGGGAATTCAGCGTCATGTGCGCCATTGCTGAGGGCAAACCGCTCTCTCAAATCGCCAGCGAACTGCACTTGAGCGCCAAGACGATCACCACCTACCGCGCCCGCGTGATGAGCAAACTCGGCATGCATGGCAATACCGAGTTGGTGCGGTTCGCTCTCGATCACGGCTTGATCGAGTAGGCGGCGCGTCAGCGCCGGTTTGACCCGCGCACGCGTGCCGCCGCCCAAAAGGCCAGTATCCCCGCTATCAAGACCAGGGGGGTGGCGGGTGGTTCCGAAATGGAAACAGCGGGAGGTGGTGGGTCGATAGGCACCGCAACGGTCGCGAGATTGCCCAAATACCTTCCATTGCCAAAAGTCCCATTGACCGTACCAAAAACGTCCAAAAAGTAATCCCCGGCCGGCAAGTCTGAGAAGAGAAAATCCCCCTGTGTGTTGTCCGAACCGAGTAGGCCGACCGGAACTCCGCCTCTGAGCGAAAGCGCTACGCTCATCGAACCTGTGTTGCTGCTAGGGATGGAGGTGACATTGAGCGCGCCTTTGATGCTGATCGTCTCAATAAGCGTGAACGAGTAGGTGTCCAAGAACGGCAACGCGCCGACGTTTCCACTTCGCGGAAAAGTGTTAGTCAACACATCCGCCGATGCGTCCAATACTCCCAATGGAACCGTGATGGCGCTGGCAGCCGTGGTTAAAGACACCATCAAGGCTGCAGCAGCCAACGTGATTCGATTTTTCATAACTCTTCCTTGGGTTTGATGGTTGAGAAACGGAGGGAGAAAACGCAGGCACGACCTTGGCTTTTTCTTTGTCATGCGTTGAAATCATACGAGAGAAGACGTTGCCCGTCACGACAGGCAACGCGCAAGTTTGCGTCGGGCTTGCCTGAAAGTTTTGTGGGGTTTTGCACTCTTCGGCTGTAGGGATAACCGCACAGTTGGATCGACCTTTCCGCGACGGCTATCGAAAGTTTTCTGTAGGGTTATCCGCACAGATTGAATCGCCAAACCCTCACAAAAACATCAGACTAATCGCACCCGATTCTGGGGGATCGCCGTCAATCTTTTTCCCCGATCCACTCCTACCATTTCTTCCAATCAGCAAATGCACTCGATAACTTGCGGATTTGACAGTGAATTCAAAAGGGAAAGCGACAAGGAACCGCAGCATTCCGCCCAGCTGCGATTCCGGTTTTTCAGGGCGTCAATTTAACTGAGAGTTAAATCATGGCTGCAAATTACACCACCAGTTTCAACATCAACGTTGACGATCTTCAATTCATTCTGAAGCAAATCAAGATCGCCGAAGCGACTTCAATTGGGTACACGGCTGCGCCGGTAAGCATCCTCCAGTCGATCATCAATACGCATGGGGGAACTGCTGCCTCAGCCGCGCTGCTGCCTGCAGGGCTGCGCACTGTCGATGGCACGTTCAACAACCTGTTGGTTGCGCCCACCGGAGCGCCTGGCGATCCTGGCTACAACCCCGGCTCCAGCGCGTTTGGCGCTGCGGACACACTGTTTCCGCGCCTGACCAACCCCGTGTTTCTCAACGACACCGATGGCGACGGCATTTTTCTTGGCCCAGGCGCGCCGGTGGTTCAGGGCAACTACGGCCTGCCCGGCGTTGTGGTGGACGCCGACCCGCGCATCATCTCGAACTTGATTGTTGATATGTCGGTTGCCAACCCGGCGGCGATTGCGGCCTACCTGAGCAACCCCC
>JAYSUN010000056.1:0-6413 GCA_043719045.1 Hyphomicrobiaceae bacterium
TTTGCGGTCTGCATGAGCGCAATCTCGTGCTCTGATTTAATCATCCGGCATCCCGCCGTGACATCAATCGCGCTCACGAACGTGAAGGCGTTCCCGGCCCGACGCAGCCCGTCGAATGTGAAGAACGGTGTTGCCTCGTCGACGGCAATGGTTCCGCGCGCAATGCCCATCTTGCGGAGTGTGTCGGTGACAGTTGCGGTCGGATCCTCATCCTCTTCCCAGGCCGCGATCTTGTCGCCCAAGGTCAGCATCGTCTTGAGCTTCTCGATTTCGAACGCAGGCGAGACGTAGGTGATATCGCCCTTGGCCGGCAACACCGCGCTATGCATCCGCTCCGTGCGACGGAAATTCAGGCCGGTAAAATACAACATGCTGGAGGAGACATCGAGATACAGCGCGTCGATGCCTTTCTCCTGCATCATCGCCTGCGCCCGCGCGATGCGCTTGAGCCGCTCCTCCACACCAATTGGTGGCACGTCGCCGCGCATGTTTTTCATTGCAGCCAGCTCCGCCTCAGCCGTCGATCCGCCTACGCCGATTGTCATGTCGATGCCTCTTGTTTGGTCCGTCTTGATTCGGATTGCCGCGAACGCGTTGTGGCCGCGGGTTAGCTAAGATGATTGAGTTCACAGACCATGAGGTCGGGTTGGCTCTCTCCGACAGGGGGTGGAGGGCTCGCCGACATCCAGGGGGCAGAGCTAGAATTGAATTTTGCCGTTGAACTAACCAACCTCGTCCACAACCGGATTGCTCAGCACGCCGATGCCACCAATTTCGATCTCAACGACATCACCGGCTTTCATCCAAGCGGGTGGTTGGCGTGCATGCGCCACACCAGACGGCGTTCCGGTTGCGATCAGATCACCCGGCTCCAACGTCATGATCTCCGACAACAGCGACACACAGCGTGCAACCGTGAAGATCATGTCGCTCGTATTTGACGACTGCATCGTTTGGCCGTTGACGCGCGTCATGATGTCCAACGGGGCGGCTCCGGGAGGCAACGCGTCGGCTGTCACGACGACGGGGCCGAGCGGGCCGGTGCCATCGAAGTTCTTGCCCGCCAACCACTGGGTGGTCTTGCGCTGAAAATCGCGAACCGAGACGTCGTTGAAGATGGTATAACCGAAGACGTGCTCAAGCGCTGTCGTTTCCGATATGTGCCGACCACCCTTGCCGATCACGATGGTCAATTCGCATTCGTAGTCCAGTTGGATCGACGATTTTGGTCGAATGACTGGCTGCCCGTGCGCCACCAGAGAGCGGTTATAGCGGGCAAAGAACGACGGATAAGTTGGTGGCGGATGTCCACCCTCTTTTGCGTGCTCCAAGTAGTTGAGGCCGACGCAAATAAATTTCGGCGGCTGCGCGATGGGCAGGGCCGCCTTGATCCTGGTCAGCGCATGTTTGGCTGATGCCGGTGCCTTGGCCACTGCAGTTTTAACGGCAGCCAGTGCGGTAGGTCCCTGCCTGATCAGCGACAACAGATCGGCTGGCAAGGCGGCATCGGTTGCGGCAACATCGACCACCATTTCGCCTTCGACGACCCCAAGTCGCGCGCCGTGGCCCGCGTCAAACATCATCAGCTTCATGGCGTGTCTCCGGAAGAAACGGCTGGTGAGGGAATGACTATGTGAATAAGACAGAGCGCAGTTTTGACGCCATGGCAACAGACGCGAACAGATGCCTGCTGCCGACAAAACTCTCACGGCAAGAGCTGTTTCTCCAGGATCATCGGCATCGCGTCAGAAATGTTCGTGTGAATGCCGAGCTTACGTGGCCCGATACCAAGGGCAAGCCCCAGCAGTTGGGTGAAGTACAAGATCTTCACGGTCGTCTTTTTGCCAAACCGCTTTTCCGCACGCACTTGATGCATCTCCAATCCCGTATGACAGGTTGGGCACTCCGTCGCGATCACCTCGGCGCCTGACGCTTCTGCGGCTTGCAGAATATTCAGAACGAGTTTCGTCGATGTATCTGAATCCGAAAGTGTGTGCGCGCCGCCGCAGCAGGCCGTCTTCATCGGAAACTCAACGTTTTCAGCACCCGCGGCCCCAAGCAGATCATCCATAAAGTGCGGCTTTGATGTGCTCTCGCTGCCCGGCCCTTTATCTTTCTCTGGGAAAATATTGCGTGGACGCACATACATGCAGCCGTAGTAATTGGCGACTTTCAGCCCAGCCAGCTTGCCTTTGGTGCGTTGGCGCAATCCAGCCTCGCCAATCGTGCCCTTCAGCCAATCCAAAGCATGGATCGTCTCGGCTTGACCGGCTTGATAGGTCTTATGGCCGGATTTGGTTGACAGCCGCTCGACCACCTCTTTGGATTTGGCATCATGCGTCAGGTCGTGCTCGGCCTTCTTCAAATTGTGATAGCAGCCGTTGCACGGAGCCATCACCACAGCTTGTTTGTTGACGTTCACGGCTTGCGAAAGCACCCGCGCAGACAGATATGTCTGGATCTTCGGGTCGATATTCTTGACCTCCATCGCCCCGCAACAATTCCAATCCTTGACGTCTCGCAGACCAAGACCAAGCTCGTGTGCAATCGCGCGCGTGGACACATCATAGCCGTTGCCCGACCCCTCCAGCGCGCAGCCGGGATAATAGGCGACGTTGCGATATTTTTCAGCTTTCAATGTGACGTCGACCATGTTGTCTCTCCGCTGCGTGAACTTTGCCGGCATCAGTCGACCGTTGTGACTTGGCCAGAACTGTTTCTCGCTTGTCCTCTTCCTCGATGATATACTCTTCGATGGCTTTGCGCGACTTTGCCCAAGCTTTGGTTTTTGGTTTGAACACCTGCACCCAGGCCATTTTCAATCCCCATTTGAAGGGCAGGCGCATGGCGATGTTACGTGCGATCTGCACCAACCAATCCTGCAACAAGGGCTGCTTGGTTTGGCGCAGGAAATTGTGCAGCACTTCGGTATCTTCGATTTTTCCGCGCTCAATTACTTGGCGAGAAAACTCGGTATCGAAAATGTGTGATGGCGAGGGCGGCGTGTAACCCTTGTGCTCAAGCCACAACGCCGTTGCTTTCATGACGCCTTCGGGCTCGACGTCGCGCGGGCAGATGGTTGTACATTTGTGACACGACACGCACTGCCAGATGATATCTTTGTCACGCAGCAACTCGCTCTCGTAACCCATGCGGATCAGATAGATCCAATAGCGCGGGTTGAAGCGCGGCTCGATCTCGTTGATCGTGCAGGCATTGGTACAGGAGCCGCACTGGAAACAGCGATGGATCTTATCGCCGCCAGGAAACGCTGCGATCTCATCCTGCAGGTCTTCGTTGTAGTCTGTCACCACACGCGATTGGATAAACGTGGACCAATGGCCGGAAACGTCAACGCCGTCGATCACGAGCTTGTCGTGCGTCTTCAGGTCTTCCGGTCGGATCAGGGATTTTTCGTGGATGGGCATCAGGCCAAACTCTTCCTGCTGTGGGTATCAGCATCGGTATCGGTCATCTGTTGGCCGCGCCCGCCGCCGATGCGATCCATGCCAAGAATGCGCCGGGTATGTTCCAACGGATCGCCATCAGCTGCAAAGTCCGCCTTCAGATACACGCTGCCCTGGGCACTGATGTAGATGGCGTAAATGTGAGCCTGGAGCAGATCGACGTACCACAGCATGTCGCGGAAAATGCCGTTGGCTGCGAGAAACTGCGACAGCTCCTCGCGCAAAACCAGGAAGGCCTCGTGAGTGTCCGGCACATCAATCAGCACGTGGTCGACATCGTCCGTGCCGGACTTCGTATCGTGCCAGATCTCGCGCATGACGCCCGTATTGGCTTTGGCATCCCAGACCCAACGGGTCATCAATGGATACTGCTCGGGATGACACGCGTGCAGCAGCTCCGCCGCAAGATCACGCAAGTACCGCGGCGCTTTAGTCTCTGGATGGGTTGCCGTCACACGTTCGAAGCGTCCCACACGCTGATCCGCTGTGCCTGGGATGATGGCGCCGTGGAGTAAATCGACGATAGCCGCCTGCACGGCCGGCCAGCCCAGCGTATCAACAGTCGCACCGATCCTGCGGCGCACCGTCGGCATCAGAACAACAATCTCGTCGAAAGCCGACCGTGACAACTGCGTGCCGTCGCCGACCCGATCGCGAATGACTTCGGACCGCAACCGCACCGCACTGGCGAAGCGCTCGACGCCGCCGACCGGTTCAGCTGCTGCAATGACTTGCTCCAAGGCTGCACGCAGTTTCGGTCCGGACAAGTGCACGGTCGGGCGGGTCGCCGCATCACTCATCCGCGCCTCCCAAATGTGACACTGGGAGTGCCAGGATGAAGCGAGAAATGCGTGTGCACGCCGAACCAGCGTTGCGCATCAGCACGCAAGATGACTGTCGCACGGCCCGGACGCTGGAATGGCTGGCCGTCAGCATCAAAGCCCGTCGACGTCCAGGGCACAGCTGCCCATGCCGTGTCGCCCGTGACCGCGCCATGCAGTTTTTCAACTTCGAAATGGAACGCCTCAATCTTCGGCCAGACACTCGACCACTGCTCGCGCTCCAGCGCCGCCTGCCCAAACACAAACGCGGCATGGGTGCCAAAGCCCGAGACCTCGGCTGCGAACAACCCACGCGCCGCCACGAAATCGACCGCGCGAATACACCGCTCCCAATTGCGAAACCAATCGCGCAGGGGCTCGAGATGTGTCGCCTCGTTGGTCACGATCCACCTATTCAGCGGCCACTTTCAAAATGCCACGTGCGCTTGCCAGCGCGCTCATCGCCGCCGCATTCGCCTGCGCAATGGAATCGTCAATCGTCTCTGGACCGATGGCTGCACCTGCAACGAACACGCCGGGTCGGGACGTTGCCCCCATGACGCCATACGAATCCTGACGCGCGACAAAGCCCTGTTTGTGTAGCGCAACGCCAAACACCGCAGACAGTGTCATGTTGTCGACGTTCGGGTCCATGCCGATAGCGTGGATGACGAGGTCGAACGGAATTGTAATCGGCCGTTTGACGAGTGTGTCCTCGCCTTTGACGATCAGTTGTTGGCCGTCGCTGGTGACTTCGGCGATGCGCGCCTTGATGTACTTGACCTTGAACTCCTCTTGGCTGCGCCAGTAGTAGTCGGTCTCGTAAAGGCCGTAAGTTCGGATATCCATGTAATAGACGTAGACATGGCAATCCGGCAGCTCCTCGCGGATTTCCATCGCCATATTGGCCGATACGGTGCAGCAGATCTTCGAGCACCACTCGCGGCCGATCTGCCGGTCACGCGAACCGACGCACAACAGAATTGCGACGCGCTTCGGTTTGTCGCCATTTGAAGGTCGCCTCACGCCTTTGCCAGATGAGATCATCTGCTCGACTTGCGTCGTTGTCACGACATCCGGGAAGGTGCCAAAGCCCCACTCTGGTTTGTTGATGCTGTCGAAGTGCGTGAAGCCGGTGGTCAGGATGGTGGCGCCCACATCGTGGCTGGTGCCATCCGTCAGCGTTGCACGAAACGCGCCAGGGCTGCCGTCAAATGTCTGTACGCGTGTTGCTAGCTTTTTGCTGACGAGGCCATCATTCTCGACCCGCGCGACCATGCCGCCGATCGCGTCCTTGGCCCACAAGCCAGACGGCACGAGTTTGGCGTAGCCCGACAAAATCGGCGCGCCGCCAAGCCGCGCTGCTTTCTCCACTAGCACCGACGCTTGACCAATTTGGGCGAGTGCGTGTGCCGCAGCAAGACCCGCGGGGCCACCACCAACAATCAGGATCGGTTTGGTCATCTTGTCTGCAAGACCTTATCTGCGCCTGGCGCGTATCGCGATCGGGCGCTTGAGCCGTTGCCGTCACGGTCGGCTTGGAAACGGATGTCAACTTGGGACCGAAGCTTACGCGCGGGACAGTCGCCGCAGCCATAAGAGAACCGGACCAGCGCGGATTGCGTTATCGGCACTGGTTCCTCACTCAGCCGGTGGTGGCAGCGCGACTTCACGCTTCATTGGCTTGAAACCTGGACCACTCGTCAGGCGCAGGCGCGGGTCATAAAGTTGATCCGGCTTGGTGCCCGACGAGATCTGTTTCAGATAAGCCTCAAACTCGGCCTTCTTCGTCTGCCAATCGATGCCGAGCTTCTCCAGCAGCGTCTCGATTGGCGAAGCATGCCAATGCGTCTGCACGATCTTGTACGGATCAGCGCCACACACGAGCGCTGCAAACTGACAATCGGCCATGACGGGTAACTCCACGCCGCGGCCGTCACCGGTCGCTTTGGATATCCACTGGTTCTTGTCGAGTGTGGTGATGCAGCCGGTGTCGTGCCCGATCATCACATCCGACTTGGCCTCTTCGACGGCGACCCGGATTTTGCGATCGACCGCAAACGAGCGCGTAAACTCGCGCTCCGAAATGATATGACGGAAGCCGAAGCCACAGCAATCGTACCAC
>JAYSUN010000551.1:0-3227 GCA_043719045.1 Hyphomicrobiaceae bacterium
CCCCCTGGCCACACAGACGTGAGCAGGCCGGATCAGCCGATACAGTTATACGGCCTGCTTGCAACACAACTGAAGACCGTTCTAGGGATTAACCCCGAGACTTATTGTCACCGCAAGCCTTGGCTGGTGCGCCTTGGCGGCAGATCTGATCAAGACCCCATGCGTCAAACGATCGTCCTCATTCCCGCTCGGATGGCCTCTACGCGCCTGCCGGATAAGCCACTGGCCGATATTCACGGCAGGGCCATGATTGTGCACGTCTGGAAGCGGGCGATGGAGGCCGCTATCGGTCGCGTTGTGGTGGCAACCGATCATTCAGCCGTAGCGGCGGCCATCCGGGCAGCTGGTGGCGAAGCAGTGATGACGCGCACCGATCACCAATCGGGTTCGGACCGGATCTTTGAAGCGCTTTGTACCGTTGATCCCGATGGCAACTTCGAGCGGGTGGTCAATCTCCAAGGCGATCTTCCAACCTTGGACGCTCGCCTCATTCACGCATGTCTGACACCATTGTCCGACACGGATGTCCACATCGCGACACTCGCCTGTGAGATCATTCGGGAAGACGAAATGACCAACCCGAATGTGGTCAAGGCGGTGGGGACGCCAATCGCTAACAATCGGCTGCGTGGGCTCTATTTTACCCGGGCGACGGCACCATCCGGTGATGGGCCGCTTTACCACCATATTGGCATTTATGCTTACCAGCGCTCGGCGCTAGAGCGGTTTGTCAGCCTGAAACCGTCGCCTCTGGAAAAGCGGGAGCGGTTGGAGCAGCTACGGGCGATCGAGGCCGGCATGCGCATTGACATTCAGATTGTTGACACCGTGCCGTTGGGCGTTGATACGCCTGAAGACCTCGACCGAGCCCGCAAGATGCTGCAGCCTTGAGGCGTCAATGCCAATTGGAAGACCAAGTCTATGACGACGATGAAATCCAAGTCGCGTGCCAATACTCTGCCCAGCCGCGCAAAGATGACCCGCATCAGCTATCAGGGCGAGCCCGGCGCGAATTCGCATATCGCTTGCAATGAAATGTTTCCGAAACTCGAGCCCATGCCGTGTCCGACGTTCGAGGATGCCTTGGCGGCGGTGAAGTCGGGTGAAGCCAGCTACGGCATGATTCCGATTGAGAACTCGATTGCGGGACGCGTCGCTGATATCCACCACATGCTGCCGGCTTCTGGCTTGTACATCGTCGGCGAACACTTCCTCCCGATCCGTTTCCAGCTGATGGCGCTGAAAGGCGCCAAACTGGAAAGAATCACCGACGTCTACAGCCATGTCCACGCGATCGGTCAGTGCCGGAAGTTCATGCGCGAGCACGGGCTCAAGCCACATATCGCGGGAGACACGGCGGGGGCCGCACGGCAAGTGTCGGAGTGGGGCGATATGACTAAAGCTGCAATGGCGCCGCGTTTGGCCGCGGAGGTCTATGGTCTTGATATCCTGGCAGAGGATGTCGAAGACGCCAAGCACAACACCACCCGCTTCGTCATTTTATCGCGCGAGCCTGACGATGCACCCGCTGGCATTGGCCGTTGCATCACAACACTGGTGTTCCGGGTTCGAAACGTGCCAGCGGCACTTTACAAGGCCATGGGTGGATTCGCCACCAACGGTGTGAACATCAACAAACTTGAATCCTACATGACCGACGGGTCGTTTACCGCAACGATGTTCTACACCGACATCGATGGCCATCCGGAAGATGCTGCCGTCGCGCGTGCATTGGAAGAATTGCAGTTCTTCTCTCATGAACTGCGCATCCTCGGCACCTACCCGGCAAGCAAGTTCCGACCCATCACGACGGAAGGCGGCAAGAGCATCGGGCGGCGCTGACACCTGACGTTGAGGCTCAACTTCCGCATGGAGCCGCAATGTCCCGCCGATCAGCAATGCCTTACAACGCCTGTTGACACGTGAACGTTGGCACGGCTGATAAATCCACAACAACTTGGGTCGTCAAAACCCGGGCCAGAATTTCAGTGCGCACAATCGCGCCCGGCAGAGGACTGCGTGATGCAATTGGGCATGGTCGGCTTGGGACGCATGGGGGCGAATATTGTCCGTCGACTGATGCGGGATGGGCACAGCTGCGCCGTCTTTGATCGCGACGCGAAGCCCGGACAAGTCCTGGCAATTGAAGGCGCGATCGCAACTGGCTCGTTGGCGGATCTGGTCGAGGCGCTCAGGAGACCGCGGACGATCTGGATCATGTTGCCAGCGGGCGCCGCGACCGAGGCTGCCGTCAAAGATCTGGCAGGCCTACTCGAGGCCGGAGATACGCTCATCGATGGCGGCAACACCTTCTGGAAGGACGATATTCGGCGCGCTGGCGAACTTCGGGCTGCAGGCCTCAACTATGTCGACGTCGGCACCTCCGGTGGTGTTTGGGGTCTCGAGCGCGGTTATTGCTTAATGATCGGCGGCGACAAATCGGTTGTCGACCGGCTCGACCCAATCTTTAAAACGCTTGCGCCGGGTCGAGGTGCTATCCCGTTCACCCCCAATCGCGAGGGCAAGGATCAGAGGCCGTCGGAAGGGTATCTGCATGCAGGCCCCAACGGTGCCGGCCATTTTGTCAAGATGATCCACAACGGCATCGAATATGGCATGATGCAAGCGCTTGCCGAAGGCTTTGACATCCTCAAGCATGCCAATTCCAACAATCTGTTGGCCGAACATCGCTTAACTCTGGATACCGCCGACATCGCCGAAGTCTGGCGGCGCGGCAGCGTGGTCACCTCTTGGTTACTCGATCTGACGGCGACTGCCCTTGCCGAGGACGGCGAACTCGCCAGTTACTCGGGTCATGTCGAGGATTCCGGCGAAGGCCGCTGGACGGTTCAGGCGGCCATTGACGAGGCTGTGCCGGCTGAAGTTTTGACCTCAGCGCTCTACGCACGGTTTCGCTCGCGCCAGGACCATACGTTCGCTGAGAAAATGCTCTCCGCAATGCGCAAGGGTTTTGGCGGACATGTTGAGCCGACGGCCAAAGCCACTTCGGCGACCGAGGTCAAATCTGACAAGAAGGCCTGAGTGCGATGATCGAACACGCACCGCCGACCGTGCTTCTCATCATGGGTGTCTCCGGCTGCGGCAAGACTACGACCGCTCAGCGTCTGGCGCGCCGTTTGAACTGGTCGTTCCGAGATGGCGACACGTTTCACCCCGAAGCCAACGTCGTCCGTCAGCGGTATGCCCGCTGCCATTTTGGCGACGTT
>JAYSUN010000552.1:0-9056 GCA_043719045.1 Hyphomicrobiaceae bacterium
GCAAGCAAAATAGAAGTCGATCACGCCGGATAATTCATCGCCGAGGAAAAACACGTTGTCCTGAAACAGGTCGGCATGGATGACGCCTTGGGTCAGATGCCTTGGCCAATGAGTTTCAAGATGCGACAGCTCATCGGCAATCGTCTGCCGCAATCCCGGTGCGATGTCGTCGGCGTGGGCTTCGAATTTTTCAAACAGTGGCCGCCAGTCGCCTAAGCCCAAACCATTCTTGCGCGTCAACTTGAAGCCGTCGCCCGCCACGTGGAGCCGCGCCAAGACCTCACCAACCCCGGCGCAATGGACGACACCGGGCTTGCGTGGCCACACCCCTTCCAGAAACGTCACCAGGGCCGCCGGCCGGCCGGCAATCTCACCAATCATTTGACCTGCTGCGTCCCGCACCGGCACCGGGCAATTGATGCCCTTGGCCGCCAGATGATCTTTCAGGCCCAAAAAAAACGGCAGATCCGCTGGGTTCACGCGCTTTTCATACAGCGTCAATACGTATTCGCCACGCTCCGTGTGAACCGCATAGTTCGTGTTTTCGACACCCTCGGCGATGCCCTTGTACGAGAGCAGTTTGCCAAGTCCGAAGCGGGCGACAAAGCGCGCAAGGTCGTCATCGGTGACTTCTGTGTAAACGGCCATGACGTTAGCGTGCCCCTGCTTCACGCAAGGCGCGCGGCACGTTGAACGCCACCCTTTCCTCGCGCGTGACGACCACTTCGACGCTGACGTCGAAACCTAACCGGAACGCATCGACAACTTCATTGACCAGTACTTCCGGCGCCGATGCTCCAGCCGTAATGCCCAGTGTCGAGATGCCCTTGAAGTTGGCCAGATCAACGTCAAGTCCGCGCTGCACCAACTCAGCCTTCGGGCAGCCAGCGCGCATAGCCACTTCCACCAGCCGCATCGAATTTGACGAATTCGGCGCCCCGACCACGATCAGCCGCTCGACCAACGGCGCAATCGCCTTCACCGACTCTTGCCGGTTGGTTGTGGCGTAACAGATGTCCTCTTTGTGTGGTGCCGCGATCATTGGGAAACGTGCCTGCAGGGCCGCTACAATTTCAGCGGTATCATCGACCGACAGCGTCGTTTGCGTCACGAATGCCAGCTTGGCTGGATCGCGCGGCTGAAGCAGCGCAACATCCGCGACCGTTTCAATCAATGTAACAACGCCCTCCGGGAGCTGTCCCATGGTTCCGATCACTTCGGGGTGGCCCTTGTGGCCAATCATGACAATCTCTCGTCCATCGACATGGTGGCGCTCAGCCTCAACGTGAACTTTCGACACCAACGGGCAGGTCGCGTCCAGGAAAAACATGTTCCGGGCCTTGGCATCGGCCGGTACCGATTTGGGCACGCCGTGTGCTGAAAAAATCACAGGTCGCTCTCCGAGTGGGATCTCGTCCAACTCCTCCACAAAAATGGCGCCTTTCGCCTTTAATTGATCCACGACGAAACGGTTGTGGACGATCTCATGCCTTACATAGACGGGCGCGCCGAACTTCTGCAAAGCCAATTCGACGATCTTGATGGCGCGGTCGACTCCGGCACAAAAGCCGCGAGGGGCTGCGAGAAAGATCTTCAACGGCGGCTTGGGTTGAGCCACAAGTTGATCTGCAGCAGTACCGGAGGCCAGTTCAGTTTGACCAGTGCGGGATTTGAGAGACTTGGGTGGAAGGTCGGACATTGGTCACCGTGGCTTGGCCACAGTGGCCAGGGTCGATCGGAGATTAGCTGTTATCAAGATACACTATCAAACGAAGGGACGGCTGACGCCGGGGCATTTCGACGTTAGTGTTGGTTGTTAATGGATCAGCCTTGGTTGCTACTGGAATAGCAGAGACGACAGGTATCGATCACAACGTTCTCAGGGGATATCGGCATCTGCTGTGCCGGGCAAGAACGCAGTGAATCGGGAAAAAGGGGCGACGTGAGACTTATTCGCTTGGACCAGGACCTGTCTCGACGGCTGCGAACGACGGTCAAATGGGTGATTGTCAGCTCGATCGCACTTGGCGCGTCTGCATGCGGCATGTCGTCTTTGACGTCAGGCATCGGCGGAAGTTTGTTCGGCGGCGGTGCTGCGGGCAAGCCCGAAGCTGGCGCCCAGGCGGTGACGTCGGAATCGATGTTGACCGCGGCCAAGGCCGATAGCCCGTCCAATGGCAGTGAAGTCGCGGCAGGTTGCCCTCGTTTCACGGTCTTCTCACGTGACAGCAATGTCACCATCTATGAAGCCGGCCGCGTCGGGGATGCTTTGGGCGTTCAACATCGCGGCGAAATCACCAAGACGGCGCGTGAATGCAGCGTCGAAAACGGCCGTGTCACGGTCAAATATGGCTTTTCCGGTCGGGTGCTACTCGGTCCTCGCGGTAAATCCGGCAACGTCCAGTTGCCGCTCACGGTTTTTGTCACGGACAGCAAACGTGAGCGCGTCGCCAACGATCGGCTGCGCATTGATGTTCCCGTCGCATTGGACAAGCCGATCGGTTACTTCTCGACCGTCCGCGAAGTCACCTTCCAGGTCCCGGAAGGCGCCCGCCCTGGTGAATTCGAAGTCCACGTTGGCTTTGAGCGCAACATCCCGAACGCCGGTTAAGGGGATGAGGCCGACCGCACGCAAAGTTGTCGCCCCACCCTCGCGCCCTGACGTTCTGTCTAAACTCCAAGCGACGATGCAGCGGCTGTCACTCTCGGTGATGCTGCTGACGGTGTTCACTATGCTCTCGGCCCAAGCTCAATCGCCAGCTAAGCCGATCACTTTAGTGGCATTCGGCGACAGCCTCTCCGCTGGCTATCAATTGCCGCCGTCAGACTCGTTTCCAGCGCAGCTCGAAAGGGTATTGCGTGCCCGTGGCCATGCCGTGTCGATTTTGCATGCAGGCGTTTCAGGCGATACGACTGCTGCCGGTTTGGATCGTCTTGGCTGGGCGGTACCGCCTGAGGCCGATGCGGTGATCGTCGAGTTTGGCGCCAATGATGCGCTCCGGGGTCTCGATCCCGGCCTGGCTCGAACCAATCTCGATAAAATCCTGACGACACTGAAGGCACAGGGAATGGACCTGCTGGTCGCGGGTATGGTTGCGCCAAGCGGCTTGCCGCCAAACTATCGAGCGAGTTTTGACGCGATGTTCCCTGAACTCGCAGCCAAACACGGCGCAATTTTGTATCCATTTTTTCTTGAGCAGACGGCACTCAATCCAAAACTCAGCCTACCCGACGGACTGCACCCGAATGCGGCTGGGATTGCTGCGATCGTCGAAGGGATACTGCCCAAGGTCGAAGACCTGCTGAACCGTGTCAAAGCGCGGCGGGCTGCAAAATCTGGCGGCTGATCATTGACGACATGATACCGAACCGGAAAAGTTCTGGCGCAATGGCTACGCGCGATCAGGATCGCGTCCCCAGTTCAATCGCGCTCAAACCATCTGCCAACAAGCCCTGCAGGAGTTGTAATTTATAGCCCGTCAGCGGTAGCGGTTGTGCGTTCTGCACGGCTGCGGTCTGGATTGCAGCCAGGGGCACGGCAGTCATCGCGGCACCTTCCAGAAGGCTTTCCACAGCGCTCAGTCGCAACGGCACCGCGGCCACTCCACCAACCACGACGCGCGCCGATACGATCCGTCCGGCCACATCCGGTACAATCCGGATGATGATTTCAACCAACGGCCACTCGGCATATGCGCGGCTGATCGCGCGGCGGTAGATCGCGCGCTCATTGGCCTTCGGCGTCGGCAGTGTCATGGTCGTGATCAGTTCCCCCAATTGCAACGCATGATCGCGCCGACCATCGCGGCCATCGCCAAGCACATCGCTGACCGAAACCTCAGCTCGCTGATCTGTTGTCACGTGTGCCTCATAGGCCAGCAATGCCGCACCAAGCGTCGACGGATGCGGGGCAACGCACGACCCGAGGTCGAAGACGATGCCATAGAGATGATTGCCCGCCCGCGCGGGGCAAGTCGTGCCGCCTTTCTTGAGGCATGCGATGTGCGGGTTGCGAAAATACCAGCAGCGGGTTTTTTGCGCGAGATTGCCACCGACCGTGGCCATGCGGCGGATTTCTGGTGTGGCCAATCCGGCAGCCGCGGCGGTCAGGCCCGGGTATGCAGCTGCTATCCGCTGATCCTCAGCTAACGCTGCAATAGTCAGGGACGCGCCGACTGTCGCAGACCCATCTGCGTGCCATCCGATCGTCCGCATTGCTTCGGTCGTGACGACCCGGTGCACTCCTTCCGGTGAAACGCCGCTGCGTCGCCGCTCCATCAGGTCCGTGCCAGCCGCCAACCATTCCGGGTTTGGATTGCCACTCATGGTCATGCACTCCGCTTCTGTGCAAGTGCTGCCAGAACGCGTTCCGGCCGCATCGGGCTATCGTAAAAGCGCACGCCGGTTGCGTGATGCATTGCGTTCGCAATCGCAGCCGAGACTGGAATGGTGGCGATTTCGCCAATCCCGATACCCCCGCCGGGGACGTGTTCAAAGCCCGCCTCATCAAAGTGGATGTGCATCTCCGGTGTGTCGGCAATGCCGGGAATGCGATAGTCTTCAAGACCGGCCGACAAGATATGTCCGGAGGCCCAATCATGTTCGCGCGCTTCATAAAGAGCGTAGCCAACGCCCTGGATGATCGAGCCCTCGGCTTGTGACCTCGCCAGCTTCGGCACTTGAGGCTTACCAATGGTCAGGCCGGACCAAAAGCGCACCACTTTTGTTTTGCCAAGCCAAGTGTCGACTTGGACTTCTGCAATCTGCACGGCGCCCGCGACGCCGCGGCCTGTCGCGACGTGGGCAAACTTGCGTAACATCCAGTCGAACACAGTGCCGATCATGCCGGCTTCGGTGAGTGGGTTTTTCGCATTCTTTTGCAGGGACGCGCTGTCCGGCGTGCGCGTGCCGGTGAGGCGCATGTCAGGTGCCGCGCGGATAACTTCCGACCACGGTGCATTGTCGCCGATTTTACCGCGCGTGGTCGCTCGTAACCGGGCCTTCATCAGGTCTGCCGCGGCCATGGCCGCTGGAACTATTGTGGCCGTCGACCGGCTGCCTGCTGCCATGGGTCCAGGCGGCAGATCGGAGCGGCCAACTTCGACATGGATGTCTGCCACGGTCAAATCGAATGCTGTTGCAACGCTGTGCCCCAGCACCGAGCGGGCGCCTTGCCCCATGTCCTGGGCGGCGGTGGCTGCAATCAATTTGCCACTTTCAATGCGCAGCTCTACTTCACAACCCGGCTGTGAGAAATACAGCCAGTTGCCAGCCGCAACGCCGATGCCACGACGATACCGCCCCGTCTCGCGGCCGACGTCGCCACGCTGTTGCCAGACGTCGAGGTTCTTGGCCCAAGTATAGAGCCGCTGCCGATTGGGATCGTTGTCCCAGCGTTGTCGAACCGCAATCGGATCCGTGTTCAACCGCAACGCCGCCTCGTCAACCGCTTGCTCCAACGCAAAACAGAGTGGGGCTCCACCTGGTCCGCGGAACGGTGATCCCGGTGGCATGTTGGTGACCACATCCCAATCGATCAACTCCTTCGAACCGGCCTGATACATCAGTCGCGCCAGTGCAGAGACCGTCGTATTCACCGCGACGCCAGCATTCGAAACTGTCCGGATCGATAGCGCTTTCAGGCTGCCTGTTGTATCCGAAAGCAGTTGCACCGTCAGAGCCGCTTCTGGCCGATGTCCCGCCACGCTCAGTTCTTCGGCGCGATCATAGGCGATGCGGACTGGCGCCTTGGCCGCCTCTGCAAGCCGCAGCGCGACCCTGGTTTCGACACCCATGCCGACCTTCGAGCCGAAGCCACCACCCACGTGCTCCGCAAGCACGCGAACTTCACCTTTGGCTGCCACGTCTTTCCGAACCTGTCCCGCGAGATATTTAGCAGCTTGCGTCGATGCGTGCACCGTCGTCGTGCTTGCAGTCGTTGTCACCACGGCGGCATGCGGCTCGAGGCACGTGTGGCTTTGACCCGCTGTTCGCCATGTCCCGGTGACCAGAAGTCTGTCACCGCGTCTTGCCGCCGCCGCCAGGTCCGTTTTGGCAACTCCGGCCTTCAACGAAAACGAATTCGTCGGTCCGCGCATGTTGCCCTTCCACGTCATGGGCAAAACCGGCCCTTCAGCCGCGTTGGGAGCTGATTTCAACCAACCGCTGTAGATTTGCGGCGCACTGGCGAGTTGTGCAGCCTCACTCCGCGTCGTAGACGGTTTTGCCTGATAATGAACCTTGATCGCGGCGATTCCAGCCGCACCTGCGGCCTGATCGACCGCGGCAACCGCTGCAATTTCCTGGCCAACGAAACGCACGATGCGATCGGCCGGCAGCAGGTTGATCGCGGCCTTTACCCCGGGCACCTTCAGTGCCGCCGACAGATCGACGTCGGTGACGACAGCATGGGCATGTGTTGATCGAAGAATGATACCGTCGAGTTGTCCGGGATACTGCACATCAACGGTGTACTTCGCGGCGCCCGTGACCTTCTCCAACGCCTCAACCCTCTCGACGTCGCGGGCGGCGCCATCGTGCAAACCCTGGCACGCCGCGGCCACCGCGCGGTAAATCCCGGCATAAGCCCCACAGCGGCATAAGTGACCGGAGAGTGCGGCCCCGATATCGGCGTCAGTTGGCCGCGCCGTGCCGTGTGTCGCTCGCCAAGTGTCATGAAATGCTGATGCCGCAACGATAAAGCCCGGTGTGCAGAAGCCGCACTGCAAAGCATCCTCGGTCATGAAAGCGTTCTGCACCGGGTGCAGGCCGCTGTGTCCAACTCCTTCAATCGTGACGACTGCGCGCCCTGCAACGTTCGCCACTGGCATCAAGCAGCTGACCATCGCAGCACCGTCCACCAACACCGTACACGCGCCGCAGACGCCGGCCCCGCACGCCTGTTTGGTGCCGGTCGCATGCTTGCGAATGACATCGATGAGCGCCGTCTCGTTGGTTGCAGCTGTCGTGAAGGGTTGGCCATTGAGCGTAAACGCGATCATCGCAGAGCCTCCGATGGGGTCATTTGGCATCATGACTATGACGAGTTGGTTTAATTTGATCAACCAATATTACGGTCATCGACTCGTGGCTGCGGCGTGTCATTCCGATCCGGAAAAGTTATGACCGGTCCTGCCGCTGACCGCGTGTCGGCACGCTCAAGCAAGACAATACTGGCGCCTGATGGCACCAGCGATAGAGACAATACTTCCGCGCGCCGGTGTCAGCCTGAATTCCATCACCCACAGTTCTCCACTTCGTCGACGAACCGGCGCAACAGGGTCAGAGCGTCATCGATGACGAGTTTATAGTGGTTCTCGGTGCCGACGCGCTGCGCCGTAATCAGTCCGGCCTGGCGCAGAACTTTTAAGTGATGCGATACGGCTGGCCGCGATAGATCAATCTTGCCGGTGAGCTCCGTCACATTCATCTGGTCGGTTTCCGCCAGCAATAAAATGATCTGCTGGCGCGCGGGTTCCCCCATCGCCTGGAACAACGGGCCACACTTCGCGAATGTTTTTGCCATCTGACGACTGGAAACGCTCATCGGCTTCACTTCACTACAGCGTCATCATGCCAGCTTGCCGGCGATTGAGCGCGACAAACCACGAAATTCTGCAATCGTGACACCTGTGTCATCCCGCACGGTGACATCGTAGATGCCGGATCGTCCCGCGCGATGTCGTTCGACCGCGTCAGCCACGAGGCGCATGCCAAGTTTGCCCGGTGCCACAAAAGAGATATCGCAGTGTTGGGCAACTGTGCGTTGGCCGTAACTGTTACAGGCGTAAGCAAATGCCGTGTCGGCGAGCGTGAAGATGTAGCCGCCGTGGCAAAGTCCGTGACCGTTGACCATTGTTGCAGCAACCGTCATCGTCAATGTTGCCCGCCCAGCCGCGACCTGTTGAATGCGGATACCCAAATGTTGTGCCGCCTGGTCGTCAGTCAACATCGTGTCGGCTGACCGGCGCGCGAGAGCGTCTGCTTCACCGTTCATGGCTTGCGTCCCGTAAACGCTGGTGCGCGCTTTTCGAGGAATGCAGCAATACCTTCAGCCGCATCTGGCTCTTTCGATAGGCCATCCTGGACATCGCGCTCAAGATCCAACTGCTGCGACAGGGTGTTTGTCTCAGCCGCAACTAAAACGCGGCGGATCTCGGCCAGCGCCCGTGTCGGCATCACGGCCAGACGAGCCGTCAGTGCGTGCGCTTCACTGTGCAACTTGTCATCATCGACGGCGCGCCAGATCATCCCCATCGCAACGGCCTCCTCGGCGGTCACAGGTTCAGCGAGCATCATCAACGCGCGCGCGCGTGCGGCACCGACCAACCGCGGCAGATACCAGGTGCCGCCACCATCAGGGATCAGTGCAATCTTGGAGAATGGCTGCAACAACCTCGCTGATTTCGCCGCCAGCACAAAATCGCACCCGAGGGCCAGATTGAGACCGGCGCCCGCCGCGATGCCGTTGATCGCGCAGACGATCGGCATTCGGTAGGAAGCCATCGTGCGCACGATGGGGTTGTACAACTCTTCTAACGTTTGTCGTGTTGAGCGCTGTGAGCCCGCCGTTAACGCCGAAAGGTCCTGGCCCGCGGTAAAGCCGCGTCCGGCCGCTGTGATCAGCAACGCACGACAATTGGCGTCTGCATCTGCATCGGTCAGGGCTGCTTGGATCAGCAGATTCATTTCGGCGGTAAACGCATTCAGCTTGTTCGGGCGGTTGAACGTGATCGTACGATAACCCTCGGACTTGGTGACTAAGATTGGTGGTTCCACAGCACGCTCCTTTGTCTCTGGACTTTCTAAAACCTCTACATGGCCGCCGTGAACAAGACCAGACGTGTCACAAATCCGGATGTTTCTGGTCGCCGTTTCGGTTATGCTACGGGCAATGAACAGTCAGCTCACCAATCCAGTCCAACCGTGCGGGCAATGCCGTGTTTTGCGCTGGCTCGCAGCCCTTGCGATTGTTGCCGTTATCCTGGTCGATTGGATGTCGAGCCATGGGTGAGCTGCGCTTCGACACCAGCCGCTGGCCCGGTCGAGATGAGGCG
>JAYSUN010000553.1:0-9037 GCA_043719045.1 Hyphomicrobiaceae bacterium
CGCTGGCCGCGTCGCCGTGGCGCGGATGCAGCCCCAGATCGCGGCGGCCAGAACGATCAACGGGAAGGGGGCCGCAAAAAAGAAGATCGCCACAAATGACAAAGCCGCGATGACCCAATGTTCGCGCAACTTCAACGCTCGCTTCGCGACCTTGAGCAGCGCCTCGATCACGATCACGAGTACCGCGGCTTTGACGCCGAAGAATACAGCCTCCACCACGGGGACTTTGCCGAACGCCGCATAAATCATCGACAACGCAAGGACCACGAACGCGCCCGGCAGAACAAACCACAGCCCGGCCATCAGCCCGCCACGCAAACCATGCAGCTTCCAACCGGCGTAAGTCGCAAGTTGCATCGCCTCCGGCCCCGGCAGGAGCATGCAAAAGCTAAGTGCGTTCAAGTACTCCTGTTCTGACAGCCACCTCTTGTCGTCGACGATGACACGATGCATCAGCGCGATCTGTGCGGCAGGCCCGCCGAACGAGAGGAAACCAATATGACGGAAGGCCGCTTGCGCTTCGGCAAAGCTTGGCACTGGCGGGGACACGCTGCCCCCCGCCACTTCAAGACCCAGATGTTCTTGCATCAGGCTTGCCCCGGCTTGGATGATGGCCAATTGTGGGTTTCGTCAGTGGCGTCGCGGCACCAGCGATAGAACGCGTCGTATAAGGCGATGCCGGCATCGAGTTGCGCCAGATCATCCTTGTACATGCGCGACAGCCCAAGCGAGGCGGCCAACAGGCCGGGCGCTTCGGGTGCCAAGTCAAGTCGCGCCGTGTCAGCGCCCCGAACAATTTTTGCCAGATGCAGGAGTGCAGGCGACGTCAAGCCGAACTCTTCAATCAGCACATCGAAGGTACAGAGATCGACGCGGTGGCTCCAATATACGCCGTCAATATCAAACGGCGTGGCGTTGAAGCGATCGGCCACGGCTGACACTTCGGCAGGCGCCACGAACAGGAACACCGCTCGCGGATCGACAAACCGCTTGATCAACCACGGACATGCGATCCGATCGACTTTCGGCCGCGCTCGTGTGACCCAGATAGTGCGACCCTGCGCGTCGAGTGGCGGCAACTTGGCAGCCTTGGTCATCGGCAGTTTAGCGTCCCGCCATGCCACGACGCCACCTTCCAGCGATTGCGTGTCGACGCCTTCATGGCGCAACCAGGCTGCAACCCCCTGGCTGAGCTTCAGCCCCTTGTGGCAATAGACGACCACGGATTTACCGACATAATCATGGGCCCAGTTCGAGACAGCGCGGAAGTCGCGACGGTGGGCGCCTGGGATAAAGCGCGCATCGGCGTTGAAGTCATCATCGATGCACACGTCGATGAGTGTCGGCGCATCAGGCAGACCGATGCGGCGAGCAAGTTGTGGCACGGTGATTTCTGTAGGAGACGGCATGCGTCCATCCTCCGATAAGTTTGATCGAGGTTGCGGGACGCGATGTTTGGGCCGAAGCCTCACGGGGCAATCGCTACACCCCATGCGAACTGTGTGCCGTAGCATGCCCATCCGTGTCAATTTAAATTTGACAGCGCTGGACTGGCGATCCAAGTGAACCAATCATGACGCGCGGAAACTTCATCACATTCGAAGGCGGCGAGGGGGCGGGCAAGTCCACTCAGGCACGTCTGTTAGCGGAACGGCTCAAGGCCAAGGGCTTAACGGCAGTCCTGACGCGCGAGCCAGGCGGATCAGCCTTTGCCGAGCAGGTGCGCGACTTTATCCTCTCCAGCGCGACTGCCGCGCATACGCCGTTATCTGAGGCTTTGATGTTTTCAGCCGCCCGGGCGGATCATCTGGAGGCATTGATACGGCCGGCCCTAGCACGCGGCGACTGGGTCATCTCGGACCGCTTCATAGATTCGACACGGGCCTATCAGGGTGCGGCGGGTGGCTTGCCTTTGGATAGTATTCGCATGCTTGAGCAGTTGGTGATCGGCACTGATACACCGCATCTGACCATCGTGCTCGACCTCGATGCAAGTGCCGGTTTGTTGCGTGCAAACCACCGCCGTGGCGAGCCAACATCGGGGCCGGATGTTGCAGTCGATGCCTACGAGGGGCGGACCTTGGCGTTTCATCAACGCCTGCGACAGGGCTTCCTCGACATCGCGAAAGCTGAGCCACAACGGGTGGCCGTCGTTGACGGGCTGCAAACCCCGCAGGCGATTGCCGATCAAGTCTGGGCGCACGTCAGCCGACGCCTCCTGCCGACTGAGACAGAGTCCTAATGGCACGCGCGCCCGCCCTGCAGGAAATCGAAGCCGAACCGGAATCCGACCGGCTCGATGAGTTTCCACATCCGCGCAAAACCAAAACACTGTTTGGTCACGACGGCCCTGAAAGCCTGCTCGCTGAGCAGGTCGCCAGTGGCCGAATGCATCATGGCTGGCTGATCATGGGGCCCGAAGGCATTGGTAAAGCGACATTGGCCTATCGTCTTGCCAAACACCTTATTGCTGAGCCCAGTGAGCGTGATCCCTTCAGTCAGACGCTGGCCATTGCGCCTGAAACGCGTGCGGCTCGTCAGGTCGTGGCGATGTCGCATCCGGCACTCCTGACCTTGCGGCGCCCATACCAGCCAAAGGAAAAGCGCTTCGCCACCAGCATCACAATTGAGGAGGTGCGGAGGTTGAGATCCTTCATGGCGCACACGGTCGATATCGGTGCGTGGCGCGTGGTGATCGTCGATCAAGCCGATGATCTCAATCTAAATTCGGCCAATGCGATCCTTAAATCGCTGGAAGAGCCACCGGCTCGAACGGTGTTCGTGTTGATCTCATCGGAGCCGCGCAAACTGCTGCCGACCATTCGCTCGCGTTGCAGGACATTGGAACTTGGCACCCTCGCGTCAGCCGATCTGAAGCAGGCGGTCACCGGCGCCCTGATTGCAGGCGAGGTCGACCCACCGGATCCGACCGACTGGCTTCGACTTGAGGAACTCGCGGAAGGTAGCGTGCGCCGTGCATTAACGATTGCTGCGTCCGGTGGTTTAAGACTGTATGAGCGCGTGTTGACGATGATTTCGCTGCTCCCGCGCATGGATTGGCCAGCCATGCATGTCCTTGGCGACGAGATGGGTGGCGCTGCCAACGAGGCCAAATTCGAGGCTTTTTTCGATTTCCTCGGAGGACTGATGGCACGATTGATCCGGGCTCGAGCCACCGGCGAAGGTCGTGACGCCGACGTAATCCTGGCGCGGCGCGTGATCAAGGCTGCTGCATTGCCATTTTGGGCTGAGGCCTGGGAGGCCATCTTACGCGACAAGGCAGAGACGATGCTGATCAACCTCGACCGCAAAGCACTGATTCTGTCGACAGCTCAACGACTCGAAACTTTAGCTCGACGTTGACGCAGTCGTTTCACTGAGGAATCGGCTCTATTCCTCTGGTGCCCAAGTGCGCTCGCAGATTGGCGACCACCGTGGCTGTGGCTTGGCAGCTTGGCCTTCATTACACTCACCGTGCTCGCACGAGCACGCGACTGATCAGCGGCCAAACCAGAAGCGACAACGCCAAGATCATCAACGTCCCGACCAGGGGATTGGCAAAAAACGTTCCCAAAGAGCCCTGCGACATGATCATGGACTGGCGGAAGGCGTCCTCCGCTTTGTCACCGATCACCATAGCGAGTACGAGAGGCGCCAAAGGATATTCAAGCTTCTTAAAGACGTAACCCAGAAGACCAAAAATCAAGGCAATCCACAAATCGATCCGCGCCGAGGCAACAGTCCAAGCTCCAACGAAACACACGATTACTATCATCGGCCCAATGATCGCGAACGGAATCCGCAGAATCGCCGCAAAAAACGGCACCGTAAACAACACGAGAATGACGGCCACAACATTCGCCACATACATCGAGGCGATCAAGCCCCAGACAAATTGCTTCTGCTCGATGAAGAGCATTGGCCCGGGATTGAGCCCCCAGATCATCAGCCCTCCCATCATCACCGCTGCGGTGGCCGAGCCAGGAATCCCCAGCGCCAGCATGGGCAGGATTGCACTCGTGCCCGCGGCATGATCAGCCACCTCGGGCGCAATAATGCCCTCAGGCTCGCCCTTGCCAAAATTTGCAGAACGCGACGAAAACCGTCGCGCCAGACCATAACTCATGAATGATGCCGCCGTCGGCCCTCCAGGTGTGATACCCATCCAGCAGCCGACCAGTGCCGAGCGCAAGAGCGCCACCCAATAGCGCGGCAGGCTGACAAACACTTTCAAGACATCACGTGGATTGACCCGGGCATGGACACCGCGAAACTCCAGTTTCTCTTCCATCGTTGCGATCAGCTCACCAATCCCAAACAAGCCGATAACGACGACAAGGAAACTGATCCCGCGCTGCAACTCCGGCAGTTCAAAGGTCAGTCGCATCGAGCCTGAAATCGTATCCATGCCAATGGCTGCAAAGGCAAAACCAATACCTGCTGACACGATTGTCTTGAATGGCGAGGTGCCGCCAAGCCCGATGAATGAGCAGAAGGCGAGGAAGTACACCGCGAAGTATTCAGGGCTCGAGAATTTATGAGCGAAACTTGAGGCAGCGCCCGACAACAGCGTGATCAGAACCACGCCAAAAAGCGCGCCAAAACCCGCCGACAAGAATGCGTAGGACAAGGCTTCGGTGGCGCGTCCCTGTTTGGCCATCGGGTGACCGTCAAAAGTTGTTGCCACCGATGACGGTTCGCCCGGGATGTTAAACAAAATCGACGTTGTCGAGCCACCAAACAGCGCCCCCCAATACATACTGGCAAGCAAGATGATGGCACTGACAGGCTGCATGTTAAATGTGAGTGGAATAAGCAGCGTTACGCCATTTGGCGCCCCGAGCCCCGGCAACACGCCCACGAGGATGCCAAACAACACACCGACGATCATGAGCGAAATGTGATACGGTGTTAGCGCGATGCCAAAGCCCGTCATGAGGTCGCCGATGTTCTCCATGCCGGCCCGAACCTTCAGTAAATGCCGAGCCAAGCTTCAAGCGGACCCTTCGCCAGCGGCACCAAAAGCCACTTGTCGAACATCAGGTAGAGCGCCAATGCGGTTCCAATGCTGACGGCTCCCGCTGCTGGAACGCCATACCCACCCTGCCAAGACATGACGCAGAACAGGTAAGCGATCGTCGCCACGTAGAGACCCAGCACGTGCGTCACGATAACGAATCCAACCATTGGCACGGTGAATGCCAAAGCGCGCTGAGCCTGACCGCGAGTTAAGGCAGGTGAACGCGAAACCTCACTGCGATCCAGCCAGGTTTGAACCAGTGTCGCGAGGCTGCCAGAGATGATGACCAGACCAATCCAAAACGGGAAATATCCCGGCGCGGGTCCGCGATCGCTCCAGCCGATTGAAAACTCCAGCGCAGCAACTGCAATTGTCGCACCGAATGCGAGCGTCAGCAGCGCTGTCGCAATTCCCAGTGCCCGGCGCGAAATGATTGCAGCATCGTCGGTCTCTCGTGGTGTCATGGCGCTCGCTCTTGATCCGCAAACAACGCGCTTCACTTCACCAGCCAACCCTGCTCCTCAAACACCGCCCGCATCCGAGCATGATCCTTGTCGACGAACACCTTGAAATCCTCGCCGCCAATATAGCGCGAGGTCTGTGAGGATTTATCGATATAATCCTTCCATTCCGGCGTTTCGGAAACCTTCTTCATCAACTCGACAAAAAACGCCTGCGCTCCTGCCGGCACTTTGCCGGCCATCCAAATCACGCGCGGCTGTGTAAAACTGTCGATTGCAAGACCCTCGTCCTTGCACGACGGAATGTCCGACCAAGCGTGCGTTTCCGTAACCTTCGGCCCGGCAGGCAATCGTTGCGGATTGAAAACGCAAAGCGGCCGGACTTTGCCTGCCCGCCAACTCCCGATCGACTCGCTGGGGTTGTTGACATGGCTATCAACGTGGCCGCCCGAGAGCTGCACATCCGCTTCAGCTCCCGACTTGAAGGGCACGTAGATCATCTTGGTGCCGGCTGCCTTATCGATCAGCTTGGTCAGCAGTTCATCTGAGTCCTTCGATTGTGCGCCAGCCATCTTGTGCGTGCCAGCTTTCGCCTTTGCGGCCTCGGCGAACTCTTTGGCATTCTTGATCGGGCTATCCGACTTCACCCACAGGAGGAACTCATCGAACGCCATGGCCGCAACCGGGGTCAAGTCAGTGTGCGTAAACGCGACTTTCGCCCCTAGGGGCAAAGCATAAGAATTGTGCGTACCAAACACCAATTTGTGGGGATCGCCCTCAGCCGCCTTCATGTAGGTATAGCCCTCGGATCCCGAGCCTCCACCCTTGATCTGGACTACGACCGGTTGGGACAACAGACTGTGTTTCTGCACGATCGCCTGCACTGTCCGCGCAAAGATGTCGGTGCCGCCACCAGCGCCAGCGGTGACAATAAACTCAACCGGTTTTTGCGGTTGCCATTGCGCAGCGGCAGGCCCTGAAGCCGCAATTCCGACCGCAACTGCTGCAGCCAATCCGATCATCTGTCGCATCGTTATCCTCCCGGAAAAGAGCTTTTGCAGCCCTCGTTATTAAAGCAAGTCTCACACATGCGGCCGAGGCAGGGAAGAGGCATCGTCACGGAAACACGGATCTGCACCTTGAGAAGTCGAACGGATCCATCGGCTGCAACTTATTTCAGCGGTTTCAGGCGGGCACGCTCGACCTGGATCAGATCACACAGCACATCCGCCATCGCGGAAAAATCTTGACCGCCGAAGCCGCGCGCTCGCGCCACGGAAAAGGCCTCCCGAGCCGTGGCTGCAATCGGCATTGGCACCCGCGCGGCATTGGCCGCTTGTACAATCAGAGACAAATCCTTGTGAGCGAGATCAATGGTGAAGCCAGGCTCGGTGTCGCCAGCCAGCACTTTGTTGGGGAAATTGATTTTCAGCTGACCATTCGTCGCCGTAGTCCCGTGGATCACATCAAGGGTCTTGGCCAGATCCAAACCGAAGCGTTGCGACAGGGCGATGGCCTCGGCGTTAAGCTGTGTCAATGAGATTGCCAGGTAGTTGTTGACCAGCTTTGTGCGTGTCCCACTGCCCCCTGGGCCGCAATGGTGAATGGTCGATCCCATGGCCTCGAGCAGTGGTTTCACACGCACGAAGTCATCGGTCTCAGCGCCAACCATAAACAGCGACTCGCCCCGTTCGGCATGCCATGCCAACCGGCCAATGGGGGCATCGACCGCACGCAGGTTTCGGCGCTTGGCTTCGACGTGCAACCTGTCAGTGACTTCAGGCTCGATGGTCGAGAGATCCATGATGATGCTCCCAGGGGTGGCCCGCTCGAGCAGCCCCCCAGGCGCCAAAACTATTTCGCTGACCTCTTTGCCAGTCGGCAGGACTGTAACGATGATTGTGCAGGCGGCTGCGATCTCCTGGAGGTCCTTCGCGGCTCGCGCACCGAGCTTGACGAGCGCTGCAACCGGTTCCGGCTTGATGTCGTGAACGACGAGACTAAAGCCCTTTTTGACACAATTGGCGGCCATCCCGCGCCCCATGGCACCGAGGCCAATGAAACCGATGGTTTCCGTTTTCGCGTTCATATCCGCCTCAATCATGGATGCTTTCGGGAAGTCCACAATGTCGCTAGCGCACTGTCAGCGTGACTGCAAATACCAACCCCTCGACATCGCTGAACGCGACGCGTAGTCATGCTGTTCCAACATCCGAGAGACAGTCATGTCGACACATTTGCCGGCGGTTCTAAAAGCACTCGATAACTCCCAGGATGCAGCTGTCGAACGGCTGTTCGAACTTCTGCGTATCCCGAGTGTTTCGACCGATCCGGCCTACAAGCACCATTGCCAGTCGGCGGCGGAGTGGTGTGCGAGGCAGCTGAAGGATGTCGGTTTTCATGAGGCGAAGGTGGTCGTGACGACGGGCCATCCCATGGTCGTTGGCCATGACCGAGCCAAAGTGCCAAAGGGCATGCCGCACGTGCTGTTCTACGGCCACTACGATGTTCAGCCGCCGGATCCGCTCGACCTGTGGACCACTCCGCCGTTTGAGCCACGGATCGCGACGGAAAAGAAAAATGGCAAGGTCATCATTGCCCGTGGCTCTGAGGACAACAAAGGTCAGTTGATGACTTTCTTCGAGGCCGCGCGCGCCTGGAAGCAGGTCGCGGGCGAGCTGCCGATTGCTGTCTCCGTGATGCTCGAGGGCGAGGAGGAATGTGGCTCGCCGTCGTTGCCTGGGTTTCTGAAAAAACACGGCAAGGAGATTACCGCCGACTTTGTTTTGGTCTGCGATACCGGCCAATGGGACAAGGACACGCCGTCGATTACCACGCAACTGCGCGGCATGGCGGCCGTCGAAGTGTTCCTGACGGCTGCCGACAAAGATCTGCATTCCGGCCTATTTGGCGGCGCCGCGACCAATCCGATCCGGGTCCTGACCCAGATCTGCGGCGCGATGCACGACAAGTCCGGAAAAATCACTATTCCCGGCTTCTACGACGGTCTGCAGAAACCGCCTGCCAAGACGTTGAAAGGCTGGCAATCGCTCGGCTTCGACGCAAAAGCTTTTCTCGGCGGTGCTGGACTGTCCGTGCCAGCAGGAGAAAAGAACTACTCTGTCATGGAGCAGATCTGGGCGCGTCCGACGCTGGAGTTCAACGGCATCAGTGGCGGCTATCAGGGTGTCGGAACCAAGACAGTGATACCGTCGAAGGCGTCGGTGAAAATCACCTGCCGTTTGGTCCCAGGACAAGATCCGAGAGCAGTCATCGCCGGCATTAAGGCGTTCGTCGAAGAGCGCCTGCCTGGCGACTGTCAGGCCAGCTTTGGTGGTGGCCGCGGCAGTAAAGCTATTCTCATTGACGCTGACTTGCCGTTCATTGCCAAGGCGCAAGCCGCACTCGAAGACGAGTGGGGCAAGTCCGTACCGTTGTTGGCCCTTGGCGGCTCCATCCCGATCGTCTTGTCGTTCAAGGAGGATCTCGGCATGGAGTCTCTAATGGTCGGATTCGGCCTGGAGGATGACCGGATTCACAGCCCGAATGAAAAGTA
>JAYSUN010000554.1:0-9037 GCA_043719045.1 Hyphomicrobiaceae bacterium
CGGACAAGTTCCTGGCGGCCAAACTCAACAAGGACAGGCCCACGCTCAAGGACATTACGCAGGCCCAGGAAAGCTTTGTGTCCAAGACCCTTGAAGGTCTTTATGCAACCCGTGCCATCGACGCCAATGGAGCTGTGCCGCAAAAGCTCGATCCAGCCCAACGCCTCGGCGTGTTCTCGCAACCTGCCGTTCTGGCGTCGCACTCCGGTCCTACCAACACTCGGCCGATCAAGCGTGGTGTGTTCTGGGCTCGCAAAGTCATGTGCATGGAGCTGGAGCCGCCGCCGCCGGAATTGCATGCTAAAATTTATGATTTGGAAGGCGCCACGGAACGCCAGAAAATCGAGCAGTCGACTGAGAAAGCAGCTTGTATCGGCTGCCATAAAATTATCAACCCGCTCGGCTTCTTTCAGGAGGGTTACGACGCCCTGGGCAAGTGGCGCACGACTGAGAATGGCCACAAGATTGATACCAGCATTCTCATTGATTTTCTGGATGACAAGCCGGCAGAAACCACATCCCCTGTTGAGGCTTTGAAGGTCCTGACCAATTCAGCGATGTTCAAACAGTGCTTTGTGCGACAAATCTTTCGCTTCTACATGGGCCGCAGCGAAGAGCCGTCCGATCATCCTTTGCTGCGCCGCATGTATTTTGAATTCGCCAATAACGACGAGCAGGATATTCTGAACCTGGTCTACCAGTTGACCTCGTCGGACCGGATCGTGCGTCGGCAGTAAGTCTGACAGCGCTGACACAACTGCAATTGACACCTTGCAAAGCGTAGTCAATTGGGCGACATAGCGGCTTGTCCGAGGGGCGCCAGCGGGTGGCTGGCTGAGACTGGCTTTACGCCTCACCCTTTGAACCTGATCCAGGTCATGCTGGCGAAGGGATGGAAACAACTCCGGCACTGCCTCAGTCGAGGCGACGCCGCACGTTCCGTTTCGAGGCGCGCACGGCAAGGTTCAGCCACTGGAACACCGTGTGGACGCGATGACCGTTACGGCTGAAAGCAAAGTCGCTATTGAGCAAATGCAATCTGTGCTGTCCACGATTCGCCAGCAAGCGCCGCGCGTCCAATGCCTCACCAACACTGTTGCACAGGCCATCACGGCCAATTGTCTGCTAGCCCTCGGTGCGCGTGTATCGATGGCGACGTGGCCTGAAGAGATCATCGAGATGACGACCGGCGCAGCTGCTGTGCTGATTAATCTGGGCACGCTCGATGAGGCGCGGCGGCTGGCAATTCCGCACTTGTTGGACAGTGCCGTTATCCGCGAAAAGCCGATCGTGCTTGATCCGGTGTTTGTTCAGCACTCGCCTCTCCGCCTACAACTGGCGCATCAGGTTCTGCGCGGCAATCGCATCATCATCAAAGGCAATGCGGACGAAATGTCTGCATTCAATGGTTTGCCGCCAGACGTCACAGAGATCACGACGGGACCCGTCGACCGCGTCGCGCGTGGGCATCGGATCGGAGCGGTGTCGCTTGGCCATCCCAGCATGGCTCTCGTCACCGGACTTGGCTGTGCGGTCGGTGCCATCATTGCGGCGTGTGCGGCTGTTGAAGGCGACCCCTTTGTGGCGTCAATCACTGCACTGACGATTGCCGGACTTGCTGGCGAGACAGCCGGACGGCACTCAACGGGTAGCGGCTCGTTCGCTGTTGCCTATATCGACGCACTCAGCCGCAGCGACTCTGCGACATTTGCAGCTTCGACAACGTCGCATCAGGAGCGCACCTCATGATCCCGATGGCACTGACGATTGCCGGCTCCGACTCTTCCGGTGGTGCCGGCATCCAAGCGGACTTGAAAACCTTTGCGGCACTTGGTGTCTACGGTGCGAGCGCGATAACCGCCATCACTGCGCAAAATACGACCGGCGTTCGAGCCGTGCACGCCGTGCCACCGGATATCGTGGCGGCCCAAATCGATGCCGTGCGCGAAGACCTCGCCATCAATGCGATAAAAATCGGCATGGTCTTTTCAGCTGCCATCGTGGCGGCCATTGCCGACAGCCTGGAGCGCCACCGCCGGGTCGCGGTTGTTGTTGATCCCGTCATGATTGCAACGTCGGGCGATCGGTTGATCGATGCGACTGCATCGGAGGTGTTGGTCAAGCGTCTGTTTCCGATCAGCGCCTGCGTCACTCCGAACCTTGCAGAAGCAGCGGCATTGACGGGGCAATGCATGGCCAGCAGCGAAGCTGAGATGGCGCGTCAGGGCAAAGCGATACTTGAACTTGGCGCCCACGCCGTATTGATGAAAGGTGGTCACGCAACCGGCGAAAACAGCGTCGACCTGTTGATCACTGCGACCGATACGCATCGCTACACGGCCCAACGGATCACGTCACGCAACCTGCACGGCACAGGCTGCACGCTCGCATCGGCAATCGCGGCTGAACTCGCCAAGGGCGCTTCACTGATAGCGGCGATCGAATCCGCCAAGTCCTATTTGACCCGCGCCATTGCCGCTGGTGCCAACCAAAGAATCGGGCATGGTCACGGACCCGTCCACCACTTCCATGCGTTCGATTTGAGCGGGGGAAAGTTATGATATCGCGCCGCACACACACGACACGTCGCCAATGGCTTGCAGCAGCTGCCACGGGTTTGATCGTGGCCCCAGTCATCGCGCGTGCGGCCTCCGGAAAGCAATGGCGCTGTGTCACCTCGTGGTCGCGAAACTTTCCCGGCCCCGGCGTATCGGCCCGCCGGTTGGCGGAGCGCATCACCGCCATGAGTCAGGGTGAGTTGACCATCGCCGTTTTCGCAGCTGGTGAACTTGTGCCGGCACTGCAGGTGTTCGATGCGGTCTCAACGGGCACAGTTGAAATGGCGCACACAGCTGCCGTCTTTTGGGGTGGCAAAATGCCGGCTGCACCTTTGTTTGCGACGGCGCCGTTCGGATTGGCTCCGGCCGCGCATCTGGGATGGCTTGATGCCGGTGGGCAAGCGCTGTGGGACGAACTTTACGGCGTGCTCAAAATCAAAGCCCTGATCGGCGGCAATACCGGACCATCAGCCGCTGGATGGTATCGCCGGGAGATCAAGACACTTGCCGACCTGAAAGGGCTGCGTATTCGCGCGACCGGGATTGGTGGCGAAGTGTTTGCAGCCCTTGGCTCCACTGCCATTGCGATCCCACCCGCCGACACCTATGCGGCACTGGAACGCGGCGTCATCGACGCAGTAGAACTGCTCGCCCCCGCCAATGATCTCCCGCTCGGTCTCAACCGCATCGCGCCGTATTGCGTTTTTCCGGGCTTCAACAAACCCAATGGCGCCAGCGAACTCTTGATCGGCGAGCCGCATTGGCGCGCACTCTCGCCCCATCTACAACTGATCATCGAAGCCGCCTGCCGCATGGAGCATGAGATGGCGCTGGCCGAAGCCGACATCGCCAACGCCCGCGCCGTGGAACAACTCACGCGCTCAGGCACCAAGTTCATCTGGCTCGGTGATGACATTTTGCACGCCGCTCGAGCCGCCGCCGCAAAAGCGCTGGATCGCATTGCTGCAACCAGCCCGCTCGCGCAACGCATCGTCGACAGTCAACGTGCGCATCAGACTGCCGGCGCAGTGTGGCGGCAAATGGCGGCACGAGCCGAAAGCCTTTTGGGTTAGGCCTTGGCAAACGCCTGTGTCGCTGCAACCGCACGCTGCCATCTGCGGTAGCTTCTGTCGCGTTTCCCCATCTCCAAACTAGGCTCAAAGCGTCGCTCAAGCTTCCAATGTTCGGCAAAGCCCGCTTGATCCGGCCAGACGCCAGCGGCATGACCGGCGAGCCAAGCCGCACCCAATGCCGTCGTTTCGAGTATCGTCGGTCGATCCACAGGCGCGTTCAAGACATCGGCCAGGGCCTGGAGTGTCCAATCGCTCGCAACCATGCCGCCATCGACGCGCAATACGGTGTTGCCGGCGCTCGGCCAATCACCGGTCATGGCCTCTAGCAAATCACGCGTCTGATAAGCCACGCTCATCAAGGCGGCGCGTGCCAACTCGGCCGGTCCGGTATTGCGGGTCATTCCAAAGAGTGCGCCTCTCGCTTCAGGAGTCCAATACGGTGCTCCCAGGCCGACAAAAGCTGGCACCAGGATGACGTCCTGCTCCGGGTCCGCGGCCTCTGCGAGCGCGCCTGTCTCCGACGCCGTTTCGATCAATTTCAAACCATCGCGGAGCCATTGCACGGAGGCGCCCGCAACAAAGATCGATCCTTCGAGCGCATAGGTCCGTTCGCCGTTCAGTTGATATGCGACCGTCGTCAGGAGACGGTTGTTCGATGTCACAAACTCGCGCCCCGTATTGAGTAGCGCGAAACAGCCGGTGCCATAGGTGGACTTCATCATGCCCGGCGCAAAGCACGCTTGGCCGATGGTTGCGGCTTGTTGATCGCCTGCAATGCCACGAATTGAAATGGCAGCGCCAAACAACACGGGATCGGTCACGCCGTAGTCACCCGCACTATCGCGTACCTCCGGCAGGATCGAGCGGGGCACGTTCAGCAGACGCAGCAGGTCATCATCCCACGCTCCCTGGCGGATATCATACAGCATCGTGCGTGAGGCATTGGTTGCGTCCGTCGCATGAACCCGGCCACCGGTCAGCCGCCACAGCAGAAACGAATCGATCGTCCCGCACGCCAAATGTCCAGCGTCTGCAAGTGCCCTCGCACCGGGCACGTGATCGAGCATCCAAGCGATCTTAGTGCCGGAGAAATAGGGATCGAGCAGCAGACCCGACTTTTGCGTAATCATCGGCTCGCAGCCGTCGGCTTTCAAACGCGCACAGACAGCCGCCGTACGCCGATCCTGCCACACCAAAGCCCGATGCAGTGCCTTGCCGGTTCGTCGATCCCATAACACCGAGGTTTCGCGTTGATTGGTGATACCTATGGCCGCGATCTCGGGTGCGGTAACATCCGCTTTGGCCAGTGCGATTTTCGCCGTCGCCAACGTGGTTGCCCAGATATCCTCGGGCTCATGCTCGACCCAACCGGACGCGGGATAGTGCTGTTGAAATTCCTGCTGACCGACGCCACGAACCGCAAAATCCGGCCCGAAGACAAGCGCGCGGCTCGACGTGGTGCCCTGATCGATGGCGAGAATGAATTGGGACATCGGCAGTCCTCCCGTTAGCAATGCAGCACAGGTCTGAATTGTGATGTGCGCACCAGAGTTCGGCACGTCAGGTCATGTGCTCAACCGGCGCGGTTGCCATTTCAGCCAGCCTCGCCTGAAGCACCGCAATCTGACCCGTCGAAAGTCGCAGCCCGAGCTTCGATCGCCGCCAGACGATATCATCAGCCGTCCGCGCCCATTCGTGCGTGATCAAATAGGCCACTTCAGTCTCGGTCAACGTCGCCCCATAATTTGTTCCAAGTTCACTCACTGCCCGCGCCTCGCCCAGAATTTTCCATGCGTCCGTCCCATACGCTGCGACGAGGCGTTGGGCGAAAGCGGCCGTCACAAACGGATAGTCCCGACGCAACGTCGTCTCGACGTCGGCATGCGTGCCGACCGCAAAATTCCCGCCGGGTAAATGGGCTTTCGCCGTCCAACCGTGCGTGGCATTCAACTTGGCAGCAGTCGCTTCTGAGAAGTATGGCGCAAGTTTACCTAACGCTGCTTCGGCCAAGCGCCGGTACGTTGTGATCTTGCCACCGAAAATTGACAGCACTGCCGCGTGATCGGCACCGCCCTCCAATTCGAACACATAGTCGCGGGTTGCAGCTTTGGCTTCACTGGCGCCGTCATCGTAGAGGGGGCGCACGCCCGAGTAGCTCCAGACGACATCCGCAGGCGTCACCGCCTTGGCGAAGTTGGCCGACACCGCGGCGCAGAGATATGCGATCTCGTCAGCCGTCGCACGCACATCAGACGGATCACCCGCGTAGTCACGATCGGTGGTGCCGATCAGCGTGAAATCGTTCTGATAGGGAATCGCAAACACGATCCGTCCATCCGGATTCTGCAGAATATAGGCCCGATCATGATCGAACATTTGACGCACGACGATGTGTGAGCCTTGCACCAGACGGACTTTAGCCTTGGTATTGACGCCGATCCCTTGTGCCAGCACATTTTGAACCCACGGACCTGCCGCATTGATCAACGTCCGTGACCGGATCGTTGTCGTCACACGGGTGGCCTGATCTTCGACCGTCAACTCCCATACGCCGTCCTTCCGCATGGCTTTGACGGCTCGTCTCCGGGTTTCGATCCGCGCGCCATGCGCACGCGCATCCATGGCATTCAGCACGACCAGACGCGCGTCATCGACAAAGCAATCGGAGTACTCAAAGCCGGTGAGGAAGCTGCCAGCCTTCAACGGCTTTCCAGCAGCATCCGTATCGAGCGCCAGCCGCAGCGTCCCGGGGAGTTTTTTCCGGCCACCGAGAGTGTCGTACATCAGGAGGCCCAGCCGCAGTAACCACGCTGGCCGCAAATCCCGATGATGCGGCAAAACAAAGCGCAGAGGGCGGATGATATGCGGTGCAATCGACCACAACACCTCGCGCTCGATCAGTGCTTCGCGGACCAGTCGAAATTCGTAATGCTCAAGATAGCGCAAGCCGCCGTGAATCAATTTTGTCGACCACGATGATGTCCCGCTGGCGAGATCGTTCATTTCACACAAATACACCGACAGGCCGCGCCCGGCCGCGTCCCGCGCGATGCCGCAGCCATTGATGCCGCCTCCGATGATGGCCAGATCAACCGTAGCGTCCAAGGCGGCCTCCGGAAGTTTCAATGTTCGCACGCGGCCCAGTCAGCAGGCAGTTCAGCGCCAGCCCAATCCGTTGAGCCCCAATCTGTGCATAGACCAATTCGCGATACGGTTCGACACCCCGCGACGGTTCGCCCAACGGCTGTCGGCCCCCGGATGAGGCCCCCAAGCCGCAACCATCGCGGATCGTACTTAATAACCGGCTCGACCGCGCCCTCAGCCCAATCTCCAAATCTCCCGCGGTATCGTGTCCGGATGCGCCTTGGCCGAAATTTATTTACTATAATCGCCCGAATTGGCCCGTATCAGACCTGTGCTACCACTTGGCTATCCTGCCACTCAACGATGAGACCTCGTATGAACCGCTCAAGCCGCCCGTCACCATGGAACCGCCGCGATATTCTTGCCGCAGCCGGATCAGTATCCGCAGCCGCTCTCCTTCCCCATTCGGTCACAGCCCAGGCATGGCCGGTTCCACAAATTACTCTGGTCGCTCCATTTCCGCCCGGCGGCACCGTCGATCAGACCTGCCGCCTCGTGCAGCAGGGTTTGCAGCAGCGGCTCGGCGTGACCATCATCATCGAGAACAAGGCGGGCGCCCAGGGCTCGATCGGGACCAATGTGGTGGTCAAATCCAAGCCCGATGGTGGTACCTGGGTGGTCGTTTTCGACACGCACGCCGTCAATCCCACGCTGCAACCGCTCCCCTTCGACACCGAAAAAGACCTCGACCCGGTTTTGTTGATCGGCACCTCGCCGCATGTCCTTGTCTGCCATCCATCACGCCCTTGGAAGACGTTTGACGAGGTCAAAGCGGCCGCGCTGAAAGACCCGGGCAAACTGACCTATGGTTCCATTGGCACCGGCAGCCTCGGCCACCTCACGACCGTGTTGTTGAACAAGAAAATTGGCATCGACATGACCCACGTGCCCTACCGCGGAGGCGGTCCTCTTTTGAACGACGCCGTCGCCGGTCACATCGACCTTGCGATGGCATCGGTTGCACTGTTCAATACCCAGATCGGTGGCAACCAGCTGCGCCCGCTTCTGCAGACAGGAGCCACACGGTCAGGCAATGCCAAAGACACTCCGACGGCCATCGAAGCCGGTCTGGCGGGTTTTGAAAGTTACGCGTGGTGGGGGGTGTTCGCGCCCAAGGGCACACCGAAAGAACTCAACGATCGGATGCGTACGGCTTTCGTCGAAACGCTGAAGGAAGCCGGCCCAAACAAGACCCTGACCGACACCATGCAAATCACGCCGGTTTTCGGTGGCCCCGCTGAGCTCGCTGATTGGGTCTCCACGCAGATGAAGCTTTGGGGTGACGTGGTTCGTGATAACGGCATCAAAGCTGGCAATTAGAGCCAGAGCATTTTGCGGTTAGCCGCAGAAAATGCGACAAACAAAGACTTTAGAGCGCTTCACATGACCCTTGTCAGGTGGAAAGCGCTCTCGTGACGCGGCCGACACACCCGATACTGAGCGAACCAGTCGAGGCGCCACTTGATTGCTGTGGCAAAATTCAATTCGGGATTTGTGCTGGATCAAGCGCAGCGGCTGGCCCATGTTGCCGGTGCGCTCGACGGATATGGCGACCTGGTCAAGAGATTCTGGATGCTGTCTGGCATAGCGGCCAAAATGTCTGTCAATGGCTTCGATGACATGGCAGGGACACTGCTCGACGACGAGTATGCAGCTGATGCCTGGACACCGAATCGAGCAGGCCGTTTGTCGTCTGCGACGTCATTATCACGATAAATCCACGACACGACAGAGCCAAGCAAATTTTGGACCAACATGTATGCAGATGTATCATTTGCCGGTTTCGCTTTACAGCTTCAAAGTCAGGTTGGCTTTAGTTGTGAAAGGTCTGCGCTTGCCGATGTTGGAGCCACACGAGGGTTCCTATCGGAGTGCTGCCTATCGCGCGTTGGTGCCGCCGGGTACAATACCGAGCTTGATTGTGGGTGATCTGGTCCTGACTGAATCTGATTCGATTGTTGAGTATCTGGATGAGTTGCACACTGTCGGTCGGCAGTTGGTCTGTGGCTCGCCGGAGCGCAAGGCACGGATACGAATGACGTCGCGTTTGGTGGATTTGCAACTGGAGGCGCAGGTGCGCGCTTTATTCGGTCAGGTTGCGCCAGCACAGCGGGAGGCAGGCCATCTCAGTCGGACAAGTGCGGCGATCAGTGACAAACTCAAACTGATCGATTGGGCGATGGATGGACAGGGACCGTTCGCGATCGATGACAACATAACGCTGCCGGACTGTGGTATCGCCGCGACATTGACGTGGCTCAA
>JAYSUN010000555.1:0-3203 GCA_043719045.1 Hyphomicrobiaceae bacterium
TTGCGTTCACGTGGGCGACCGGGAAAGCGATATCTACGAATTGTATTGCAAAGCGCACGAGCTTGGCACGCATTTCGTCGTGCGCACCTGCGTGGATCGGCTTGCAGGTCGCGGCGAGCACACGATCGCTGATGAGATGGCGGAGGTTGCCGTCAAGGGACTACATCGCATCGAAACGCGCGACGAGCATGGCGAGACCTGCCGCGCAACGCTTGAACTGAAGTACCGACGCATCCGCGTCCTGCTGCCGATTGGAAAGCAGAAGCAATATCCGGAGCTGAACCTGACCGTGATCCACGCAGTCGAGCGCGGAGCGCCCAAGGGACGCAAGCCGATTGAGTGGAAGCTGATCACGGACCTACCGGTGCGGTCTCGCGTTGACGCGATCGAGAAACTCGACTGGTACGCCATGCGCTGGAAAATCGAGGTGTTCCACAAGATCCTGAAGTCGGGCTGCAAGGCGGAAGAGTCGAAGCACAGAACAGCGGATCGCCTCGCCAATCTGATCTCGGTCTTCTGCATCCTCAGCTGGCGCGTCTTCTGGCTGACGATGCTGAACCGGACGCACCCGGACGCAGCCCCACAGACGGCCTTGACCAATGATGAACTGCGCGTGCTCGATCATCTCGTGCCCGACGCCACCAAGACCCCGCGTGGCGGCAAGACGTTGTCACACTATCTGACCAAGCTCGCGCGCCTCGGTGGCTACCTTGCGAGAGCCAGCGATCCACCACCGGGGACCATCGTCATGTGGCGCGGCATGTCACGCTTGACCGACATCCAAATCGGCGTCGAAATCGGGGCCGGAGATATGGGTAATTGAAAGTGGCAGAACGGTACGTGCGAGAGCTTCAACGGCAAGTTCCGCGACGAGTGCCTCTCGATCGAATGGTTCCGCTCGCGCGACGAGGCCCGGGTGCTGATCGAGCAATGGCGGCGGCATTACAACGACGATCGTCCGCATTCGTCTCTCGGCAATCTGACGCCGGCGGCCTATGCGGCGAAGCTGGCGGCCGGTGAGATCCATCGCATCCGACCACGGCGGAGCAAGCGTCCCGCAACGGGCCGGTCCACTGCGTGTGTTGGGCACTCCGCAGACCGGCCCATTGCTCCAGCGGCGGCATCCGTGCTCTCTGGCGAAACCGGCACCCACGACGGGGCCGGATCACCGGGTGGAGTCAAAAAACCGGTGGTCCGACGAACGGGGGCAGGTCAGTATACCCGTGCCCATCGGCGTACGGCGTAGTCGTGCTATCTACAAATGTGTCATGCCGTGCACCGAACAAATGCCCGACTTCGTGCGCAATCGTGAACTCTGTTCGAACGCAACTGATATCGACGATCGCAAATGCATTCGCGGCGGTCGCCGGGATCGCCGCAGCTTCCCCACACGCGAACGGCTTGTTGACGACCAGAACGACCACGTCCGCGCCTATCGCGTCGCGCGTCGAGTGAATCACGGTCAGCAGTGGTTCTGCCTGACCTGTCAAGTCGGACAAGATATCATTTCGACTAGCCGTCCAAACTTTGGCCGATTCCACATAGGGCACCTCCATTGTACCGACCAAACGCCAGACCACCATCGCGTTGCTGTTGACGTAAGCTTGATTGGCATCGGCGACCGCCTGCTGGATGTGCGTTACGATGTTGGGGTCGGCGACGCGCGCGGACGTCGTGTATGGAATAAAGATGTCGACCTGTTGCGGTGTCGTCGCCTCGGCAGTGGGTGTGTACAAAGGAACATTCAAATTGCTGCGTGGCTTGAAAAGTTGTCCTGTCGGATGGCGAGGGGGCAATTTTGAGACATCGATTTGGATGAGAACGTGCTGCCCGTCGCCAATCGGCTCCAGGTCATAGATCCTTGAACCATTTCGAATTTGGCCGGTAACTTGATTGCCTCGAACTAGAAATACTGCCGAGCCGCCAGTTGCGGGGATTGCGCCGTTCCAGGTAAAATCGGAACCGGTCCCTTCGCGGATCGTTTGCCGGACGGCTTGGACTTTGGTCCCATCGGGGAGATTAAAAGTTGTTTTGGCGCTACGCAGTGCGTCAACGCTGACATCTATGCGCTGCACGGTAGCTGTTGTCGGCAGGTCTTGAAGCGCCCGCAACCGCTCCGCCTGCGCCGGCGTTACGCCCGCCATGCTGCCCTGTGGCACAGGCGAAAACAGCGCTTCACTCTGCGCACGGGCGGTGTCGCTCACCGGCGCGAGGAACCCCAGGCACAGTGCCAGTAGCAACGCCCGAAGTCGCTTTTGGATGTCCATGCCCGCGCCATGCAATTTGGCCCAATGCACCAAACAGTAGTGCTTGGGCTCCGGCAATGCAAATCAACTGGCGCAGGTCGCGACGTTTCATCAGTCGCCGTGCTGCCGACGCGCCCACTGCTGCTGGGAACGTAGAGCGATCGCTGCAATTTGGCCAGCTATTCGGGCGTGCCTATTCGGGCGTGCCTATTCGGGCGTGCCAATGTCGTGGACTTAAGCCAAGCGCGGCGTCACATCTCCCGAAACCGCGTAGGCCCGCCATTTTCCTTGTCCGAGACCGTCGGCCTCGGCTATAGACCAATGACGGTGCCGATCCGCGACGGCATAAGGCTTGTCCCGTCCGAGGAATCGGCACATGCGTCTAATGAGGCACTCGATCGCTGCATTTGTCGTACCGTTGCTGCTTGCGGCAACCACGGCTGTGGCAGGCACGGTAACGATCAACGCGGGACCAACTTCGGGCAGCATTGTCGTCGAGGCCAACGATGCAACGCTGAGAGAGGTTATCGATGCGCTCGGTGCGCGCTTCAAGTTCCAGGTCGAGAGCACAGCGGCCGAGGCCGGCGGCTCGGTAGCGACCGGCCGCTGGGTCGGCACGGTCGACACGGTCGTAGCGCGCCTGCTCAAAAACCACGGCCACATCGTCGTGCGTGGCGACAAGCCAGCGGGCGGCATCGCCCGCGTGGTGCTGGTGGATGCAAAGCCGACGTCGGTGGTGGCGGTCGTCAAGGAAGGCCCAATGGCCGCGCCTCAAACGGACAGAGGTGGCCCAGTCGCGATGACACCGGCGCCTTCGCCGGCACCTGATGCGCCGCCAGTGACGTCGAATGCGTCTGGAAAGACAGCCACCGAAATCGCAACGGACAATGGCTCGCTATCCGCCGGGGTGGAGATTGCGGCACGGCATGCCGAGGTGATCGCGCAACAATTCGCAAG
>JAYSUN010000556.1:0-9028 GCA_043719045.1 Hyphomicrobiaceae bacterium
TGGGTACATTCGCGGGCGTCAGATTTCACGGAACTGTTTGAAGCGCATCAGGAAAGCGGGGCGTGTTCGCTATTCAGGCCGGGGAACTTCGGTTTAGACCAGACCAGTAAACCGCCGTTAAGACCTTTCGGTTATCAGCAACCTGCCTGGTGTCATGAGCCATGGCGCCAGACCGACCAAAGGCTCCTAACTTTGAGGCCAGCATGACTTCTCTTGGCGCGCATCTCACTGCGATGTTTGACGTCAGCGGTGGGACTCTGTTCCTATTTTGTATGATTTGCGGTACGTCTGTGTGGCTGATCCGCAATTCACTTGCGAGTTCGGCGGCTGCGTTGCTGATCTTTCCGGCTGGGATGTTCCTGACCCTATTGGTCAACTACTTCATGCTCAGCAACGGCATGTTTGATCCCAAGAAGATGGCTGATTGGCTGATCTGGACGATCATGGCCGCCACCGTGGGAAGTCTTTCCGACATCGGATTGACGGCTGCAATTGCTCAACTTTGGGATCGCAACGAGAAGGCTTAATCGACAATCAAGCGTAATACGGATCATCTTTATTAACTTGATACCAACATAGTCGATCTTGGCGGGCTAGACCCTGGGTCGTTGTTTCGAGGTGCGAGGCCATGAGTGTCCTGATCGAAAATGTCTCGATGTTCTATGAGATTGATAGTTCCACCTATCTCATGATCGCGTTTTTTTGCGGTTGGGCCGGTTACCTGGTTCGCACCCGCATTGCGAATGCAGCCTTTCTGATGTTTCTGTACCCGTTGTTTTGCATCGTCGCTTTTACAGCGTACGCATTTGCAATTCATATGGAACTGTTCTCGCCAAAACGTCACGCTGAATGGGTCATGTACACGATCTTCGCCGCGTCGGTCGGGGCGATCATCGGGATTGGACTGGTTGCAATTCTGCGGCGCTTCCAGGACAAAGTTACAACGCAGGCCCATATCCGGCGCACGCTGAAGCGGCAGGCGGAAGAAGAAGCGCGGGGTTATCAGAAGCATCTGACTGCGCCGCAGGCATGACGTTGCGACGCTGAGTTCCTGATTGTCGTACGGTCGTACCGCCAGCAAGTGCCGAAGACGGTTCGGTCAAGGCTCACGCGATGCTTCGTCATGATTGGTTGCCGCCGCCAGGCGGACGACGTAAATGAGGGCCGTCCAACCTGTCACGGCCCCATGATCACGATCATTATTCCAACTCTGAATTCCGAAGCCAGCTTGGCTCAGTGCTTGACGGCACTGATCCCAGGCTTGGTTGACGGACTGGTGCGCGAAGTGCTGATCGTTGACGGCGGGTCAAATGACAGGACCCTTCAGATAGCCGATCAGGCGGGCTGTGAAGTGGTGCAATCGCTGCCGCCCAGTCGCGGTCGGCAGTTGATGACCGGTGCTGACCGGGCGCGGCACCCTTGGTTGCTGTTTCTTCACGCCGACACGATTCTCGATGAGGGTTGGACGCGGGAAGTCAGCACATTCGTCGACCGCGTCGACGCCGGTCAACGGCCACCGGCGGCTGCCGCCTTCAGCTTTGCGCTCGACGATTTAGGGTTCAAGCCACGCGTCATTGAAGCTGGCGTCTCGGCGCGGTGCACGTTTCTGCGTTTGCCGTATGGAGACCAAGGACTGCTGATCCCGAAATCGCTGTATCGGGCGCGGGGCGGCTATCGCGATATGCCACTCATGGAAGACGTGGACTTCATACGTCGGTTGCCGCGCGGGGAGCGCGTGATTTTGCGGACGCGGGCCTTGACCAGCGCCATCCGTTACAAACGCGATGGCTACTTGGCACGCGTGCTGAAAAACTTTTCTTGCCTGGCTTTGTATCTCGCGCGGGTGCCGTTGGCTGCGATCCAAAGGATATACGGCCGCTGAGCTCGTCTATCACGTTTCTGTGACCGCACCGCCTCAGGCCGAGTTGGGTCTTGACCAACGTGAACGGCAACGCCATCGGTGTGGCCGTTGGGGTGAGGCCGCATCAATTTCCACATGACACTCGGGAGGCAAACATGACATCGCGACGGACTTTCGTACTTTCGGCCGCAGCTGCTGGTGCAGCACTTGGCCTCGACAAACCGGTTGCATTTATCGGCTCTGCCGAAGCACAAAAAGCACCTGCGAAACCACTCACTCTGCTCGAAAAAGGCTACGCCAAGTTCAAGGTCGGCGACATTGAAGTGATCCAGGTTTATGATGGCTCTGCCACTCGCACGATCGACGATAAGTTCGTCAAGAACGCAACGGTTGATCAGCTGAAAGCTGCTCTCAAGAAGGGTGGCAATACGTCCGACACCACTTTCAACAACACGTTTACAGTCACCTTCATCCGCTCCAAGGGCAAGCTGGTCATGTTTGACAGCTCGACCGGCGGTCAGCTGGCCGAGACGGCAGGCCTGATGATGAAGAAGAACATGTATGCGGCCGGCATCGAGCCGTCCAAGATCTCGACCATTATCGTCACGCATTTCCATCCCGACCACATCTCAGGAATGATCTCAAAGGAAACCAATTCGCGCGTGTTCCCGGATGCCGAGACAATTGTCCCCGCCGCTGAACTCGCGTTCTGGAACGACCCGACCAAAGTACCGGATGCCGCCAAGGCCCTTGGCGCACGTGTTCAGGCGTCGATCGGAAAGTGGAAAGGTGTCCGCCAGATTAAAGATGGCGATGAAGTGGTGCCAGGTGTGCGTGCGTTCGCAACCCATGGCCATACGGCGGGCCATACGTCCTATATCGTATCATCCGGCCGCAGTCAGATGCTGGTGAGCGCCGATATTACGGGTCTGACCGCCGTCAATCTGGCCAATCCCGGCTGGCACGTGGTGTTCGACGCCGATCCACAGATGGCCGAAGCCTCGCGCCGCAAAGCGCTCGACCGTGCAATTGCGGATAAGATGATTGTGACTGGCTACCATTGGGGTCTGCCGGGCGCTGGTACGATCAAGAAGGACGGCACAGGCTATGCGCTGGTTCCAGTCAAAGTCTGAGTTGATCCGGCCGACGTGAAACGATCGGGACATCGGAAGGGGCTGCGGCGGTCTGGTCGGGCCCCTTTTCCACGCCTGGTGGTGATGGCCAAAGCGCCAGTGATGGGGCTGGTCAAGACTCGCCTCGGTCGTCAGATTGGACCGGCGCAGGCGACACGATTCTACCGCGCGACGGCCATCGCTGTGCTCGGCCGCCTGGTGAATGACCGGCGTTTTCAGACGATCCTTGCAATGGCGCCGGATGCCGGCGTAAAGACGCGCGCGTTTGACGGTGCAATTGCGCGCATGTCGCAAGGCGGTGGCGACCTCGGCCAGAAACTGCAGCGTGTTGCCGAACGCGCGCCGCCGGGTCCTGTGGTCATCGTCGGCACCGATATCCCATCAATCAAACCCCGCCATATCGCGGACGCCTTCCGCGCGTTGCGGAACCATGACGCCGTGTTCGGACCGGCCGAAGATGGCGGGTTTTGGCTCGTTGGATTTAGGCGATTTCCGACCACTCCGCGGGCCTTTGCCGGGGTGCGCTGGTCGGATGCCGAGACGCTGGCAGACGTCTTGCGCAATCTCACTGGCTGGCGCGTGGCGATGGCCGCGACACTGTCTGACGTCGACGGCGCCGACGATCTGCGGCGGCTCAGCGCGCACCTCGGGCGGCAGGTGATTGGCGATGTAGCGCGTTGACTGATCAGCGGTTTGCCGCAGTGTGCTGGCCAGCACAGCCGAAAGGACTGATCCCCAATAAGTTGGCTCCATCACGTCAAACAAACCCCGATGGAGACTGTCATGGCCAATCTCAGCAGCGCGCGCTCATTGATCAGCAAGGCCGGTTTTCGCGGCGACCTGACATTCACGGATGCCGCATTCAACGCAGCTGAGTCACCCGTCGGCGGCGTGGTCTTGAACCCCAACCTCAACGCCCTGTCAGATGACATCCTGATCGGTAGCTCGAGCGCGGAAACCTTGATGGGCGGTAAGGGTGATGATATTCTGATTGGCGGCGCGGGCGGTGATCGCCTCGACGGCGGTGAAGGCCGCGATTGGGCCAGCTATGCCACCGCCACGGCACGCATCACCCTCCATCTCGATGGTCTGCAGCCAAACTCGGGTGATGCCAGTGGTGACACCTTCTTCAGCATTGAAAACGTGATGGGCTCAAGCTTCAACGACTACATTGTCGGCGACAACGGCGATAATGTTCTGTCGGGTCTCAATGGCTTCGACATCATTTATGCCGGTGCCGGAAATGACGTGGTGTTCGGTGATGCCGGCAACGACCAGCTCAATGCCGGGGCTGGCAACGATACGCTGAATGGCGGCGACGATAACGACAGTCTGTATGGCGACGGCGGCGATACGCTCAATGGAGACGCCGGCAATGACTTCCTATTTGCAGGCGTTCGCAGCGATATCCTGAACGGCGGCAGCGGGGACGATACTTTGCATGGCAGCCGGTTCGGTTTTTCTGGCGACACCACTGTTTATCAAATGAACGGCGGCGACGGCAATGACATGTTTTTCTCCGGACTTGGCCGCGAGGCATTCAATGGTGGGACTCAGTTGGCCGCCGGCGCTGATCATGTCAGCTATCGCTTCGAGGCTACGGCTGCCACCATCAATCTGCAGACCGGGATTGGCTCCGGCAGCGCTGCCGGGGACACCTATGTTGGCATCGAGTGGGTCACAGGTACGATTTTGAATGATACGATCATCGGTTCGATCCGCACCGACCTGATCGAAGGCGGGGCCGGCAACGATACGCTTTCAAGCGGCAGCTCGAACGACATCGACATGTTCGTCTATGACATCACGCCGACACGCGCTTCGATTGAGGGAACACCGTTTGGCCCCCTCCGCCTCCAGAACATTGGTCACGATGTGATCACTGATTTTGATGCAAAAAGCAGCAATTTCGACCAAGCCTTCGACTTGATCAACTTTCAAGGCATGACCCAGGCGCAGTTCGACGGCTTGCATGTCGATCAGGTCGGCAACAATACCGTCATCACCAGCAACGCCTTTATCGGCTCAATCACACTGCAAAACTTCGACGCTGATTTGTGGATGCAGTTCGGCTGAACCCGGACGCGAGCCTGGGACCAACGACCGCAGTTCAGACCCCATGCCCGTCAGCATCATGCGATCTTGATGATCACTTTGCCGGTGGCCGCGCGATTGTCGAGCTCGCGGATCGCGTCGGCGGTCTTCTCCAAAGGGAAAATTTTATGGATATGCGGCTTGAGTTTGCCGTCGGCAACCCAACGCACGATCTGCTCCATGTTCTTGGCGTTGCCTTTCGGATCGCGCTGGACCGACGCACCCCAGAATACGCCAACCAGGGATGACGACTTCAGGAGCAGCAAATTGAGTGCGATTTTTGGGATTTCACCGGCGGCGAAGCCGATCACCAAATAGCGGCCGGCCCAATTCATGGCGCGAATGGCCGGCTCCGCAAAAGGACCACCAACACAATCGTAAACCACGTCAACGCCTTTGCCACCGGACGCTTCGCGCAGTGCATCCTTTAGATCGCCCTTGGTATAGTTGATCAAGACGTCTGCCCCGCGGCTCTTGCAGATGGCCAGCTTTTCATCAGACGAGGCGCATGCAACGACTTTTGCGCCCATCAACTTGGCGAGTTCGACCGCAGCCAAACCTGCGCCACCCGACGCGCCGAGGACAGCAACGGTTTCACCTGGTTGAAGGTTGCCGCGGTCCTTCAGGCCATGCAGGCCGGTGCCGTAGGTGACGGCGATGCCAGCCGCGATTTCATCCGATACGCCATTCGGTATCTTGATCAGCGTCGTGGCTGCGACAGCCATCTTTTCACGCGCGGCACCGACCTGTCCAAAGCCAAAGACCCGATCACCGCGGCTGACACCTGTGACACCCGGGCCGAGTGCTTCGACGACGCCTGCGAATTCACTGGCAGGGGAAAAGGGCAGCTGCGGTTTCGACTGATATTTGCCACGGACCACCAGGGTATCAAGGAAATTCAAAGCCGCCGCATGCACCCGAATGACCGCCTCACCCGCCTTTGGGATCGGATCAGCGATGTCTTCGATGACGATAGCATCTGGGCCATCCAGGGACTTGCAGAGTGCAGCTTTCATCGCGGAGTTCCTTTTTTTGGCATCGGTTTGACGCAAGCATAGAGTGAATGCGAGGCGAGGGCCACCGGCAGCTTGTGCAATTTGGCGGCGTCCGGCATGACAAACCGACGACGTAACTCTCCAAGGGCTATCTGGATGACTGCGACGATCGAGGCACAACCCGTATTCGCTCTGGCTCTGTCTCTGGCGGACGACGCCCTGATTCTCGGCCACCGACTTTCGGAGTGGAGCGGCCACGCGCCGATGCTCGAGGAGGATATTGCGCTGTCCAACCTGGCGCTCGATCTGCTCGGGCAAGCACGCGCGTTTTACACCTACGCGTGCGAAGTTGAAGGTCGCGGTCGCGACGAGGATAAGCTCGCCTACTTTCGTGAGGCAAATGCGTTTCGGAATTGTCTGCTGGTGGAACAGCCGAACGGGGATTTTGCAGCGACAATGCTGCGCCAACTGTTCTTTGCGGCCTTCATGCATCGCTACTACGAGCAGTTAAGCGGCTCTAAGGACCCACGGCTGGCCGAGATCGCAGCCAAGGCTGTCAAGGAAATGGCGTACCATGTGCGGCACTCGGCGGAATGGGTCATTCGCCTTGGTGACGGCACCACTGAAAGCCAGGATCGGACCGTTTCGGCGCTGGATGATCTGTGGGGCTACACAGGCGAGTTGTTTGAGATGGACGCGGGCGAACGAGAGTTGGTCGCAGCCGGTATTGCGCCCGATCGGGCCGCATTGAAGCCAGCTTGGGACGCCTTGATCGGCAAAGTCTTAAGGGATGCAACCGTTGCGCTGCCGCCACCTCGTGCCATGCAAACCGGCGGGCGCGGAGGCCAGCATTCTGAACATCTGGGCCATCTCCTTGCGACCATGCAGGTGCTGGCACGGCAGCACCCGGACGCAACCTGGTGAGATGGGTCATGCAATCTCTGCGGCCCGGACACGTTCTCGGTGCCAAACGTAGAGACCCGACGCAATGATGATGCTGGCGCCGAGCAACGTCCAGAGATCGGGCAAATCGCCGAACAAGATATAGCCGACCACAACGGCCCAAACGAAGAGCGTATAGGTGAACGGTTGCAACAGCGCCGGCTGGGTCATGCCGAGGGCGGCGATGAAGGCTGCGTGGGCGAAAGTGCCGAGTAGGGCAAGTGCAATCAACAAGGCCCAGGTGGTGGCGTCGGGCCAGGTCCAGTTAAGCGGGCCGATCAGCGACGTCGCACCGAGGCCCACTGCCGCCGTCCAAAGTGACGTGGTCTCGGATCGATCAACACGAGAGCTGAGCCGCACGAACATCTGATAAACGGCCCAAAGTGCCGAGCCCCCCAGCGCAATGAGGACTGCGGGCTGCATGGTCGTGACGCCCGGCCGAATGATCAAGAGCACGCCAATAAAACCGACCAGGACAGCTGCCCAGCGGCGGGGGCCGACAGACTCACCCAGAACAGGCACGGACAAAGCCACGACAAGCAAAGGTGTTGCCGACGCAACGGCATGAACGTCAGCAAGCGGCATGAGCTTGAACGCGAGCATGAACATTGCACTTTCGACAATCAGCAACAGAGCCCGAATGAATTGCAAACCTGGTCGCGCGCTGTGGACCAATTCGAGCATCGGTTTGTTGCCGAGTCGGCGGCGGATCAGCGCGATCGCAACGGCTGTAAAGACGATATTTCTGACCCAGAGAATTTGCGGAATCGGCAGTGACTGCGAGACGATTTTGGTCAGACCATCCATGATGGCAAAGGCCAGCATCGCCGACAGAACGAGGCCGATCGCAAGTGTCGAGCGGCCAGAATCTTGCGTCGGCATCGAGGGGCGTGTCCACGTATCCCCGCTCGCGCCGCGACTGGCGCTGCATGGTCGCGGCGGTGTATCTGATTTGCGGATGTGGTTCCAACACTTGGAGTTTGTCGCGTGGCAGCCAAGCCTTACACGGCCGAAACGTTCACTCTCGGCGCGACTGCTGATGGGCGACGCATTGGTCTGGCGCCGATGACAGACGATGGCGCGCGGATGTTGGGCCCGGCCTGCGCGACCATTGGGCCGTGGGGGTTTTATGGGATCGCCGGTGACAGCCTTGCGGCCGGGATGGCGCACCAAGTGGCTGGGCAGATGACCTATCAGGTGCTGGTTGGTGACGCGCGCGCGGGAGCCATGATGATCCGGCATCCCTGGCTGATCGGGCCGTATCTGGCACTACTCGCGGTGCTGCCCGCGTTTCAGGGTTTGAAGGTCGGCGACGCACTTCTCAGCTGGTATGAACTGCGCGCGCGGGAGGCCGCGATCCGCAATATCTGGCTGTGTGTCAGTGGTTTCAATACGGACGCTCAACGGTTTTATCGGGCGCATGGCTGGGAGCAGACGGCGGTCATCCCAGGTCTCATGGTGGACGGAGTCGATGAGCTGTTGATGCGCAAGGTTTTGGGATGACGTGAAAGCCCGCACTAGCTACCTCTGACGCACACATTTCCTGCGCGAAACTGGCCAACGATTTTGGTCGTTCCCGCTGCCCTTACCGGCGACGGCTGGAGACAGTTACCGTGCATCAGTTAGGTGCAACCCACAAGAGCGCTGCCGCAACTCTGTTTGGTACGAAACTGCAAATAGTGTGTAGGTTGGGTTAGCGCGGGCACCGCCTTATCTACTGGTGCAAAGACCAACGCGCGTAACCCAACGTTTTTGTATGTGCAGTGAAATGTTGGGTTACGCGCGGAATTTGCGTTGCAATAATGCGGCGTGGGATTTGGCCGTGCTCACCCAACCTACGTTCAACGTTCGCTCTCTCAAATCTTGCTTGCCAGCGCGACGGCTGTGTCGCTCATGCGGTTGGAGAAGCCCCACTCGTTGTCGTACCAGGACAGGACGCGGACGAGGGTGCCATCCATGACCTTGGTCTGGTCGAGGTGGAAGATCGACGAATGCGGATCGTG
>JAYSUN010000557.1:0-3200 GCA_043719045.1 Hyphomicrobiaceae bacterium
TTTTTGCGGCCCGTTTGTCATCTCGGCCGTGACCGGCTATCCGGTTTCACGAGTTGAGGATGAAATCCGACATCTCCGCGGCGTCCCCGATGATGCCAAACCGATCAAGGGCACGTACACGGAGGAGGTCACTGCAGCACTTGGCCATTTTGGCTATGCCATGAAACCTGTGCGCAGTTATCTGCATCTGGCACGCAAGGAACGGCCGAGCGTCTGGGGTTGGATGCAATTCCCACGCAATGCATGGGCGCATTACATTCTCGCCGTTCACAAGGGCAATGTTGGGCATTGGATTCTGATCAAGGGTGTCAAACTGTGTGACACTTACAGCCAGGGCAAGTGGGAATTTGTCTGCGACGGCCCGCACAAGGGGGCGAGGATCATGGAGATTTTTGAGGTCAAGCGGGCAATTGATCTGAACTTTTATGCCGATCCGGAGTTGCCGGAGCGTGGCTCGACAGCCGTCCCGACATTCAAGCTGGTTAGGCCGACCAGTCCTCATCGGTCTGCCGAATCTGACGCAACCGTGTCCGAACCAACTGAAGCCAAAGGGGCGCCTCGAGCGCCTACGCTCGCGGCCCAGAATCCAGAGCTACATCAGTCAGCGCCATTTGTGGAGTACTCCAGCGCGATTTACGAGACCGTCAGCACGTCTGAGCCGACGCACTGAGATTTTAGCCGCTGACCGCGCTCCGTAGCCGAGTGATCAGAAGTCGGAACTTTTGACCATTGGTTCCTGCTCGCTGCTCGGCATTGGCCCGTTGCGTCGATACCGATTGATGGTGCCCATTCAGGAGCCCACTAGAACGGGTAATCCCTAGAACGGGATCTCATCGTCGAGCTGCTTGTCGAACGGTTTGCTGGTGCCGCCGTTGCCTTTGGCGGGCGCACTGGCACCACCGGATCGGCCGCCGCCGCCACCGCTGCCGTAACCGCTGGACCCACCCGACTTCGAGCCGCCGGCATTGGCAACGCTGCCGCCGCCTGAGTAACCGGCACCGGCATCATAGTCGCCGCCGCCCGCGTCTTGCATGCCCGAAGCGGCACCAGCGCCACCACCATTGCGGCCATCCAGCATCGTCAATGTGCCGTTGAAGCCTTGCAGGACGACCTCAGTCGAGTACTGATCGACGCCCTCTTTGTTCTGCCACTTGCGGGTCTGCAACTGGCCTTCGATGTAGAGTTTGGCGCCTTTCTTGACGTATTGCTCGATCACCTTGCACAGGTTCTCATTGAACACGACGACCCGGTGCCACTCGGTCTTTTCTTTCTTTTCGCCGCTGTTTTTGTCACGCCAACTCTCGCTTGTGGCGATGCTGAGGTTGGCAATGGGGCGGCCGTCCTGCGTGCGACGGATTTCCGGGTCCTTGCCGACGTTGCCGATCAAGATGACCTTATTCACCGATCCAGCCATGCTGTATTCCTTTTCGTGCTGCCGTGACGGATGGGTCAGTCACGACCTGATCTCAATGTGGGCCGCACTTGGTGTCCGCAAGTCTGCGCAAACCAGTGCCGCCCGCCGGACCCATACCCGGAATGATGTTTTACTAGCGTGCTTCTGCGCCAAGACCGTGTGTCGTCTGTCGCCTGTCCACCGAAATCTCCACGCGGGGCAGACACGCGCGACCCGCAGCGTGTATTCTTTGTATGATCACTTAATGTTCGAATTATGTTTCACATAAAATTGCCGCTGTGGCAAGCGCCATGGCGCGGTCCTACGCCTTGCTCACCAGATCACCGGACACAGGGAGCCCTGAGCGCTTCAGCGATCCAACCACCATCAATTTCTAAATCTGTTCAACGAGTCAGATTCATGTTTTCTGTTTGGCGTTCATATCGGGTGGTTGACCGCACACCGATGCAAGGGCCGTTGACCAGAACCTCCGAGATTGTTCACGACCCTCGATTTTCAGCTGCTCGAACGGCACGTCCCGGCCCTCGGCAACGACCATGATGTCGGCACAGAACTCGAGTGTCTGCTCCATGAACGCCCGGATTTGATCGACCTGGGCCAGATCCGTTGGAGCAATTGGGACGGAGTCAGCTATGGCATTGCGTGTCATAGCAAGGCTCTTCCGCAGATCAGAGTAAGCTGTTTGAGATGTGCCTTCCGTGTTAGCCCGGCCAAATGTTGTCATGAAATGCTCAATATGCGAGCTGACAACAAGGGCGAGCCTTGATGCATCAGTATCGGTCCATGGGGACCCGGAAAAACGGCATTCGCTGGCAAGCCATCTGCGAATGCGCGGATCCCGCAAGTCTTCAGCGAGTTGCGCCAGGGAGCGACGGCGCGGACTTCCATTTCTCGCAGTTGGGTGTTCCGAAATGCTGAACATGCGCAAAATCGCATCACGAGCCAGGACCCTTCGAATATCGTCGAGCGGCAAATGCATACGCGAATGCACAAGTGACGACCGCAGGATGGCCGCATCTGACGCCTCTGGCGCCAGCAAGCTGTTGATCGCTTCCCATTGCTGCCAGATACGATAGGCTTTGATTGCCTCAGAGAATACAGCCGTCGCCGTCGACACAAACGAAATTTCAAATTGCTTGAGCTGTAGCAATTCCAGCTCGGATGGTGTCAACATCCGAGGAGCGCTCGAGGTATCGGGTTTCTGAGTTGGTAAGTTCGTCGAAACCATGACCGAATTCCGCTCTCCACCAGTCTTCGAGTGATCGTCCATGCTTGGCCCTCAGAGCCAACAACTGCTCTTCGCGCAAGGCAAGAACAACTGAATCAGTCCGACCTGTTAGCGCCGTGGCGCCGATAACTTTACCACCATTTGTCTCGATGTGTCCCTTCAGATTCGCCAGCGTTCCTCCCTGGCCGACAAAGTCGTCAACCATCAAGTAGTTCCCGGCCAGCTTCGATCTGTCCAGCAAAAGCGGCTTGGTGAGCCAGCCGATGGTAGCCTGTGGCACGGGTGTGGCCCACTTTGTTGATTTGCATCACGCCCACAGCCGCGGGAAGTTTAAGTCGTGATGCCATCCGCGTTGCCATAGCCTCGGGGATAGCGTTGATGCCGCTGCTCTCCTCAGCATGCGCGGAAACCAGGATCGGTATCCGATCTTCAATCAGCTCGACAATCCGCTCAAGCGCGGCGGCGGACAGCAGCTTGTCAACAAGATCAAGTGCTGCACCCGCATCGCCGGCAGGGCAATTCAATTCATGAAGTCAGCAGCAGCTTGATCGCGGCTTT
>JAYSUN010000558.1:0-9012 GCA_043719045.1 Hyphomicrobiaceae bacterium
CAGCACTCCCCCCACTAGCAGCCCCGTAACTAGGATGAGCCCCGGCCTCAAGCGCGGCTGAGAAGTTATCCAAGTGAAAGTAGCCGCCCCAACAATAACGCCAATAATCCGCCTGCCACCAGACTGTGCTAAAAATACGATAACAATCGACGAGAGTATTAAGCAAATAATAACCCTCCAATCCGTCCACCCAACCCTAACGGCTAGTACTACACCCAATGATGGAAGAATGTATCCAAAGTATTGCATATGATCGAGAAACGCATCATAACCTCCCATATCGCCACGGGCCCACGGCGTGTTCCATCGCGAGTTTCCTAGGCTTTCAATCATTAGGACAATGTCGAAATTGCTCGAGATTACGAACTTCGCCATCCCGAGCGCAAATGCGAGCCAAATTGCGAAGTGAGCCGCCTTCGGCTCGATCGGGCGCGATGCAACGCGTTGGATTACCTTTGGCAACTTCCAGGCTCGTCCGGAGGCTCCTACCCAGATTCCAGCAGCAAAGAGCCCCACACAAGCAAAGGCCACACGAACGTCATGGGCCGCTACTGAACTGAGGGGGTATGCCGACTGTAGCATGTCCAGCAAGAGCCAGTAGATAATGCCGACCATCAAAAGGTTTTGAACCCTTAAGATTGAGAGCAGATTGCGTCTGATTTGCAAGACGACAGGTAGCAACAGCCCAATCGTCATGATCATCGCTGGTGCGAATAGAGCGCCTTGTGGTGCGACGTCCTCTGGTACGTACCATACCGCGAATAGAGTGGCTGAGAAAATCGAGACTAGCGCGATTAGAGTCACGCTTACCGGTTTGGTCATATGCGCATTCCAGTTTAAAATCCTAATTCGACATTAAGTAAACCGCTGTCGCTAGTAAGATTTTGCGGCTTCAAGGAGTCGGGCGCTGGCTGCCTTGCCAAAGTTCGATGAGAAACTGTACGCCGCACGGCTCATTTCGGCCAAACGATCAGGACGAACGAGGACGTGCTGAATTGCTTGGGTAATTGCAGAGCTGCTTACATCCTCTATAATGAGACCATTCCATCCGTGTTGCACAAGCGCCGCGCAATGCCGCGATGCAATTACCGGCAAGCCCGCTGCCAAGGCCTCGATCTGGACCATCCCAAATCCGTCAGAGTGGGTTGGAAACACAAGAATGTCGGCGCCGACGTAAAAGTTAGTAACTTGCTTGCGCGGCACAGCACTGAAATATTGGACATTAGCTAGTCCGTGGTCGGACGCGTACCCATCGGGGTCATTTCCCACTATAGTGAAGGCAACGGGTTGGCCGGATAATAGTCGTGCTGCTCCGAGGAACTCCAGAATGCCCTTTCGTAGCGTGGCCGCGCCTAGAAAGAGAACCTTCAGCGGTCTTTCCGAAGTGAACACATCCGGGATAAAGCGTTTTTCTCGAAGTTCGTCGCCGTCAGGCTCATATGGGATTGGGACGACATCTATTTTAAAGGAGTCGATCGAGGCCTGGATCAAGAGGCGCTGAGACCACTCTGAGTTCACAATAATTCTATCGGCGGTTGAGCATTCTTGATGCCAGCGCTCCCAGTACTCGGCAGGTGCCGGTTGTTCTAGCCGGTTAGCCCGAGATTGAGAGATTTCGGCGACCAGGCGCTCATCCGTTTCTCCTCCATCAATTTGCGCTAGGATTGCTCCTGCTCTTCCCGTTTTTGCCGCTAGAAGGATATCTCTAGCGGCGTAACTATAGGCTAGAACTACCACGTTGCCCCCTAGACTATCGAGAAGTGAGTGCGACGCAAGTGCCCGGACCGAAGCCGCCTCAAACCAAGCATTACGAGCTTGGAGACCACGCCATTGTGAGCACTTGCGGAGCGATATTTGTCGAGCCTCAAGGGCCAGTGCGGCCTGTGTGAAATGAATAACATTCGCATCGGCGAGTTCGGGATGATAACGCCCTCGCAACCGCCTTCCGAGCTGTCCAGGTGTAATCCGGAGGATGCTTTCCGGGGGCACCCAAACATCTGTGATTAGAGCTTTGAGCAGTCCAGCCTTGTGCAGGACACGCGCTACTGCGTAGTGCTCCCGCGCACCAAGGTGGCAGACGATTATCCCTTTCGTCATAGGTCACCAAGCAAGTAGGGCAGGCTGCAGATGTGTAATGCCGTTTCTGTGCCGTTATGCCTTAAAGCTGCGCGCGCTCTCATCGTCTCAGTCGATACTGGCCGACGCAAGTTCCGGTGCCTACATATGTGAAAAGGGATTGCAGCGAGGCCGGAAATTATTCCGGCGGTTCGCCCAGCACGTAGACACCATCTAACTCGGTTTGCGACCTGTAATGCCCCGTACGGCCAATAACGGGGGGGGTACCGAAGCCACGCTAGCAGTGCGAGGTTCGCTATCGCCCCGGCAGTGATCCGTGCCGAGGCATGATTGCTGCGATCAGTATCGTGAAACACTCTAAGCCAGGGGCTGTGAATGAGCTCCCAGCCGCTATCAATAAGTCGCAGGGCGAGGTCCTCCTCCTCCATGCCGTAGGCTACGACCAGCGGAACGAACCCGCCGGCAGAAAGGAATTGGGTTCGGCAAAACACAGCCCCCCCCGCCCCGAAACTGGATGATAGCCTAGCGACGCGAGCATCTGCCGGCACGCCTTCTCCGATGTGGACGATGCTAGCACTGTACAATGCCGCATTTGGGAGCACCTCGGCAATTGCAACCACGCGCGCGAAAAAGTCGCGGTCCATAGGATAGGAGTCGTCGTCAAAGCTCGCGATTAGTTCATTGCGGGCCGCCGCGACCAACTTGTTGCGCCCGCCTCCGGGTCCGACGGAAGTTGTACTGACGATCAATCCCACGTCCGGATAGGCCCGTCGAACGGCATCGGCGCAGTCTATCCGGCCGCCGTCGACGTGAACCACAACCTCGTCAGGTGGCGGAGTGCATGCTTTGATGCGGGCCACCGTATCTATCGTCTGATCGATACGATCAAACGCAGTTACAATGGCGGTGACGTTCGCTGTGCTAGGCATAGGCGGCGTCACCTGCCAATTTGAGCGTCGGTGCCACAAACGCATGAACGCCCTTGGCCATTTCTGACGCGCCGATCTCCGTGGGATGAAAGCCGTCTCGGCAGAACTGGCCATCTACCGAAGGATCCAAGCCAACTGGCCAGCTGAGATATTCGACATGTCTCCTCTTGGCGAGGTCTGCAAGTGCGCGATTGCGGGACGCAACACGTTCCATAGTCCCTGGGAAATTTTGGACGCTCACTGGAGGAATGGCCAAGATCGTCACAGATGCTCGCGAACTTACCAGCGATTCCAGAAGCGCCTCGTAAGCTGAGAGGAATTCTTCATCTGATAGCAGCGGCCGGCCCCCGTAGTGCAGCAAGCCAAAACGCACGCGCTGCTTGACATGATTGATCAGGAGTTGCTTCGCTCTGCGCCAGAATGCAGCGCTGTAATAGCAACGAGGATCCATCGCAGCTAAGCCGCGCCACGACCTTGGGACCCACGCGGGCCAGCGCCCCGTAATCGCTTCGAGGGGCCGCACTATTGTCTCCAGCGGCCCGCGCAGAATGAAGATATGATCCGGCCTCATTGCAGCAATCAGAGCCGATTTTTCGACATCATTCCCGATCGTCGTGCTCTCAGCCGCAAGATTGACCAGCCACAAAGGCGCTCCGAGCTTATCCTTGTCGAAATCAAGATTGCCAACCAGATTGAAATGCCCCAAGTCCCGCCAATTCGAAAGATTAAGCATGCGCAACCGGAGTGCATGTATGGGGACAGACACTTCGCCGCGTAGTAGAGGGAGGAGCCGGCTGACCCAGCTTACCCGCTGAGCACCTATACCTTCGGTAAGACTATCGCCGAGAAAAATCCATAATTTTGGATCGCTTATGCTTTTAATTTTATCCATAGGCTTCCGGGGTCTTATGTATTGCATAATTTATCCACCTCACGATGTTATCGGTGGACGTTCCAACGAAGTATTAAAAACCGTAGGCGTGCACTGAAGGATGCGGTGGATGGCGGTGAAACGGCCGCGCAGCAGTTGGCCGGTCCTTCCCCACCGTCGCCGTTGCACTGTACCCGCGATGTTGCTCGCACTCTCGATCGTGGCATAGAGCAACGTAAGGCCGAAGGCGGTAGGCTTCGACAGCCCTGCCGAGCGGTGCAGTATGTGGTAGCGATTGTAGAGATCGTCCTCGGCCGCACGCTTCGGACTTACACGGCCGCCTGGATCATGGAAGTGCGCGAGGCGCGCAGTTGGACAAAACAGGATCGTCCCATGACGAGCAAGGCGCAGACTGAGATCGACATCCTCGTTAATCGTTGAGCGATGCAGGAAAAATGTCGAAAAGCCGCCCGCGCAATCAAAGGCCTCGCGCCTGATGAGCGAACTGCCGACTCCGAGCCAGTCGCATTTTGTGTCTTCGTCCGGGACTGGGTTAAATCCGAAGCGCAGCAACGGGCCAATAACCCGCCCCTGCCAACCGCCATCATGGAGTCGGTGGAATAGTCTCAGATACCATCGCCACGCGCGTGTCGGCATCGGCCAAGTCTGATTGTTGAAATCTGCCATTACGCCGACGATGTCCGGGCGACTTTCGAGCGCTCGCACCATCTCGGCGACACAGATTGGCTCAAGTTCGACATCGTCATCGAGAAACAGCAATAGCTTCCCCGTGGAAGCGGAGATCGCCGCTTCGCGTTGCCTCACCGCATGGGGTGGGGCGACGGGTACTCTCTGCACGACGAGCCCAGCGGCGGACCAGGCAGGATCAGAAAGCACTTCCGCAGTGCGATGGTCCGAGCTGCCATCTGCGACGATTACCTCGTCGATCTGATGCGTCTGTGCGGCAAGCGAGTTTAGCAAGCGAGCAAGTGACTCGGGGCGCCCGATCGTTGGCACGATCACGCTTATTGTAGAAGTGAGCTTTTGCATCACGACTGTCGAAGTTGCTGATTCCGGTGTTACAGGCTGCTCATACGCGGTCATCTCTCAGTTCTCCCGTCGCATCCAGAAGCTCGCGGGAAGCGTCCCATCTACTATACCAGCATAAAGTTGTGCGACTGGCGCACGATGCTTGCTCCATAACCATGCGTTTGCGAGTTGCACCGAGAATGCGGAGTTGAACGAAAGGAAGGCCTCCAGCATGTACTGCTCGTTGAAGGCCCAGCGCTGGCCTAGAACCCATTCCGCTGGGTAGTCTGAAGGCAGAAAGATGTCGTGTACATGCACCCAAACGCCAGGCTTCAAGCGAGGAAGTACGTCGAGCAGCTCGAAGCAAACATCGCTGCCTGTTTTGGCGACGTGGCTCGAGTCGATCATCAGGATGTCGTTCGCTTCGAGCTGCTCGAAAAACGGCAGCGGAACATCTTGGACAATGCTTTTCAGCATTTCGAACTTCGCGCTTGACTCGAGAAGGCGAGCTTCCGGGTAAGGCTCGATGCACAGTAATCTTCCACTGGGGCCCTGTTCAGCGTTGCGCGCCAATGCTCGCGCAGCGATCTGGGTTGAGAAGCCTGAGCCGACTTCTACCACGCGCTGGGGGGCGAGTTCACGGATCAAAGCGTAGTAAACGGCCGCATCGAGGCCAGCGAAATAGGTGTTGGCAAAATCAAAACCTCTCGGCGGTGCGGTGGCCGCGAGTTCCTTCACCTCGGAGCAGTAGGCTCTGGCGAGCCGTTCAATGAGAGCAAGCTGCGCTTCCTCGCGGAAATTGACCGCAGGCGAGAGCCGCAGCTTCCCCAGCTCTTCGACCGTCAATTGCCGGAAATCGGGCAACGGCTCATAGTAGTGGATGGCCCGCACGTGATAGCCCCAGCGATCGGTGAGCCGCGGTGAGTTGCGAAGCAGGAACATAACGTGGTTCATCAGCCGAGCGGGTATCCCGCGCAGCACGCCGAGTAGCAGAAGTTCGAGCCCCCGCTTGAGCCGCAGGATCATGCGACCTCTCTCCTAGTCCCATAATCGCTGAGACCAGAAGCATCTCGAACGCTCTCCGAGAGAACAAGAGCCCCCCGTAGCACCTTCGCCGCGGCATCGTGAGAAAAGAATGCCTCTCCTACGGCGATTGCGGTTCGGGCCAGTTCCATACGATAGGCAGCGTCGCTGTCCATCTGCTGAAGTACGGCGCTCAGGCCCGCCTCACCCTCACTGGTTACCGTCGCCGCTGCGCCTCGGTGATCATTCGCCCAACGGACGGCCGAGCAGTGGCTTGGGCCATAAATTAGAAGGGGAACGCCCGCGGCCGTATAATCGGTCAGCTTGCTCGGGAAGCTCAATTGCATGTTATTTCGATCCGACGCCTCGAAAGACATCGGCACGAATAGCACGTCTGCTTCGTCCCGCATTCGCATCATCAGCTTGGAGGGCGGCAGGAGACCGCCAAGCTCAATTGTCGGCCCGACGAGCCCGTTCTGGGAGGCCACATCAGCGCTCAGAGGACCAAAGATCAGCAGCCTACCGCCCACAGTGCAAAGCGCGTCGGCCATATGCTTCAGTGCCTTAATTATGCCCGCTGTGTTGATCGTACCCGCAAAAATGCAGGTAAACCTTGCGCTCGGTTTTGCGAGCCTTGCCGACGGTTCGAGATAGCGCACCGCGTCCTTGGCCCGAGAGGGAAAAAGGACCTCGCCCTGTGCGCGGTAGCGGCTCTCGTACTCCTCCGCCATGTATGGCGACACGCAGAGCCGGGATGCGGCGCGGCAGTAATGCTCTCTAAACACATTGTCTTTCCAGCCCTGCATTTTGCCAGACCGTGCCCACTCATCATGACAAATGAGATGGAGCGGTATTTCGAGCCGCCGCGCCAGCGCAGCCGCTGTAATCCAAGAAAAGCCATGAGTGACAGTCAAAATCGCTTCGGGGTTGAGGGGCCGCACGAGTCCTGCAAAGCTTGCCGATCGGAGAGCCGCGCTTCGCAATGCTGCCGACGTTATCCAGGGATTTAACCGCGTGTTATGCAGTCGCCTGAGGGGAAGCAACTTTTCATGGTATCTGACATCGGGAATTCGCCGCTCCGGCTTCGACTTATAAAGTCCAGCCTCAATGATCATCAGCCGATCCTTGGGGTAGTCTGCCAGTAAGCGATGAATTAGCGCCGATCCATGGTACGACGCTTCGACCGGCACATCGCTAAGGTAAAGCAAGCGGGGTAACAGCAGCGTCTGCGTCACGTCGCTCCCTTATCCCCCCACCTTAAGAAGCGTCTTGATGATACGCGCAGCTGCCCTTCCGTCGCCGAAAGGATTGCCGGCTCCAGCCATGCGGGCGTAGGCGGCGGGATCAGTCAAGAGGGCGCGGGCCGCCGGAACTATTACCTGCGGGTCTGTGCCGACGAGGCGTCCAGCCCCTACTTCGACGACCTCGGGGCGCTCAGTAACGTCGCGTAGGATTAGGATAGGCCTGCCAAACGACGGCGCTTCCTCCTGTAAGCCTCCGGAATCGGACAAGATGAATGTCGCACGCTCCACAACAGTCATGAGGTCGATGTAGGACATCGGCTCGACGAGGTGGACGCGCGGCAAGCCGCCGAGCATACTGTGTATAGGCCCCTGCACATTGGGATTGGGGTGCACAGGGAAGACGACCGCGAGGTCGGGGAACTCGACGATCAAATGGCGGATCGCCGTGCAAACTCCCTCGATCCCCTTGCCGAACGATTCACGGCGGTGGCTTGTCACCAAGACTATGCGCTTGCCGTTCAAGGCATCTTCTCCAGCGGCTCCGAGCACGGCAGTCAACTGCCTTTCCGCAAGGCTCGGTCGCATCAGACGTAGGGCATCGACAACCGTATTGCCCGTGACCACGATTTGCTTGTCCTCAACCCCGGCACGACAGAGGTTGGCGCGTGCTCTTTCGGTAGGTGCGAAATGCAGGCTCGCGACCTGACTGATGAAACTGCGATTCATCTCCTCGGGAAACGGCGTGTCGATTTGGAACGTCCTGAGGCCAGCTTCGACATGGGCGACGGCCACGCGTCTATAGAACGCACATGTGACAGCAACCATCGCCGACGTTGTATCACCCTGCACTAAAACCCACGACGGCTTCTCACGCTCAACCAATTCGTCGAGCTGGGCATACAAACGGCCGGTCAGCTGACCGAGTGATTGACCGTGTGTCATGATGTCAAGGTTGACGTCGGCATCGATGTTGAAGCAGCTAAGAGCTTGCTTCGACAAGTCTCGGTGCTGACCAGTATTTACAACCAGCGGCGCGATTCGCTCACTGTTTCGCATGCCGAGAATGACCGGCGCCAACTTGATCGCCTCCGGTCTCGTTCCGAATATTATGCCGACCTTCATCGGCGCACGGCTCTCCGCGGGGAGGGATCAGACATCGTAGTGCTTTCGCATCCAGGCGATGGTCTCCCGGATACCCTCTTCGAGCGGCACGGTAGAGCGATGGTCGAGATCCCGGCGTGCCTTGCTGCAGTCAACGAGCTTCTGGCGCGTCGTAAGCATTTCATCGCCGCCGACACGCACAAGTTCTGAGCGCCGATGCTCCTTGTCGGTGAGCCGAAGGACGAGATCGACCACATCCTCGATAGAATGGAAGTCGTCACCACCGATGTTGTAGACCTCGCCCGGCCTAAAGCGCTCATGGATGTTAGCGAGCGTATGGGCCATATCGGTGATATAAGTACTCGTACGTTTGTAACCGGAATACAAATCGATCGGCAATTCGTGCAGGATGCGGTAGCAGAAGAGGCAAATGACGGAACGATATGGGCTGTAGGGCTCGCCGGGCCCGTAAGTATTGAACAAACGCACACGCACCGAACGCGTATTAAACTGGGCTGCAGAGTTCATCACCTGAATCTCATTGACCCACTTTGACAAAGCGTAATCGTTCATCTGCTTGATTTCGACGCGATCCATCACGTCCTCTGACATCACGCCGTCGAAATCTCCATAGACTTCCGATGAAGAGAAGTAGATCGCCTCGAAGCCTTCACGCTCCTGCATTCTAATGATGTTCTTGGCCCCTATAGCATTGGACTGCCAGAGGTTCTCGTAAAAG
>JAYSUN010000559.1:0-9008 GCA_043719045.1 Hyphomicrobiaceae bacterium
GGCGCGCGCGGCGGCGGCGATCATCGCCGAGATCGGTTTCGACATGAGCCGGTTCCCGACCGATGGGCACATGCTCAGTTGGGCGCGGCTGGTGCCGCGCCTCTCCTCGACTCTACTCATTTGGACCAATGCACGCGATCAATCACGAACCTCAATAGGTGCGATAGGGCGGCCGGCCTTCGTAGTCCGCATACGGTCCGCGTTGGCTCGGCTCAAGTGGGCGAACGGCAATGATGTCACCCGAACAACGATCCACTTTCAGCTCGAACAAGCGGCCATGCCGGCGTGCGGTCAACGCGGCGACGCCGCGATCAATAATCTGCGGATCGCGGAAGTCGCGCCAGCCATCGCGCTCAAGACCAAACTTGATCTCGTCGCGCGGGAGGCAGCCGGGGCCCGCTGAATAGGCACGGTGACGGGGTTCGATCTCGACATACTGGCGTGGGCGATAGTCATCGCGATAAACTGGCTCACGCGGGATCGGCGGATGGTTGTACCCGTATTGTGGTTGATGTGGTGGTCTGTAACGGCGATCGACTGCCGGCGGGCTGTCGCCGTACAGGTCTGCATAGCGCGGGTCCTCATAGGCGGTGCCGTTGCGGCCATAATCGCGATACGGCAGATCGGCTGCGAGCGCCGAGAATGCGCTTCCAACCAGCGTGACGGCCGAGACACCGGCGGCCATGAGCCAAGTCATATTCCGAGACATCTTTGCGAACTCCAAATGCAGACCCTGCGCTCCTATGCACGATCTGCTGCCGGCCTCCCAACCGCGTCCACACTTGCCATAGTTGCGGCGGGCACATGAACGGTGGATGAAGACTTGCGGATAAAACTCAACTTGAACAGGGGTTTGCCAAAAAATAGCGAGATGCGTGGCAGTAAAGTAACGTCGTTCAATACCTAATTTTGCTGCACGTCCGGCGTGGCGTTCGATGCGCGGACGTAACAGCATTGCCTTTCGAGCAAACCTGCAATCTCGGTTGATGCTTTCAGCAGCCCGAGCCTTTCGGCCTAAAACATTGCGGGATGCACACGATCCGGCGGCGTGTGGCCATCGAAGAAGGTCTTTATGTTGATAATGACCTTTTCGCCCATATCGACGCGGCCTTCGATCGTCGCCGAGCCCATGTGCGGGAGCGCAACCACGCGATTGGAATTGACGAGTTTGGGGTTCACGGCCGGCTCGTGTTCAAACACATCGAGACCTGCGCCGGCAATAGCGCCAGCTTCAATCATTCGCGCCAGTTCGTTTTCGTCGATGACCTCACCGCGCGCAGTATTGACGATGTAAGCTGTCGGCTTCAGCAGTTTTAAGCGTCGCGCCGACAACAAGTGATAAGTCGCTGGAGTATGCGGGCAGTTGACCGAAATGATATCCATCCGCGAGATCATCTGATCGAGACTATCCCAGTAGGTCGCTTCCAGCTCCTGCTCGATGGCTTCAGCCACACGGCGGCGGTTATGATAGTGAATTTGCAAGCCAAACGCCTTGGCGCGACGGGCGACGGCCTGGCCGATACGACCCATGCCGACGATGCCCAAGCGCTTGCCAAAAATGCGATGGCCGAGCATCCACGTCGGTGACCAGCCTTCCCAGGTGGTCTTGCCGTCTTTCATGAAACTGGTGCCTTCGGCCAAACGGCGAGGCACGGCCAGGATCAACGCCATGGTCATATCGGCGGTGTCCTCGGTCAAGACACCCGGCGTGTTGGTGACGATAATGCCGCGATTGCGAGCGGTGTCGAGATCGATATTATCGACGCCCGTGCCGAAGTTGGCGATCAACTTCAGCTGCGGGCCCGCCTGCGCCAAGATCGCACGGTCAATTTTGTCGGTCACTGTCGGGACCAGCACTTCCGCCGTCTGCACGGCCTCGACCAGTTGGGCTTTGGTAAACGCCTTGTCCTCAATGTTGAGCTTGGCATTGAACAGCTCGCGCATGCGCGTTTCCACCACGTCGGGCAAACGGCGGGTGACGACGACGAGTGGCTTTTTGGAGTTTGGCATGGCGGCTCGCAACTTCGAACGGGATCACAGATATCCCTACAGAGGTTCGTGGCCTCTTAACAGAGGAAACGGTGGCGCACAAAAGGGGATCGGAGCAACGGACTGTGGCGTCACCAGTCGAGGCCACGGTCAACGCTGATTTACTGTTTCTGACAGTCTGGGCAGAAAAAGGTCGACCGGTTGGATTGCGTCCGACGGCCAATTGTGGCGCTACAGCCGACCGTGACGCATGCCTCGCCCTCGCGCCCATAGACCGTGAATGCTTTCTGGAAGTACCCGAGTGTGCCATCGGTTTTCTGGTAGTCGCGCAGGGACGAGCCGCCAGCGGCCAGTGCCTCGGTCAAAACTGCTCGGATCACCGGCGGTAGGCGCTCGGCAGTCGGCTTGGCCCGCCCCTTGCGATCGGCGATCCGCCCGGCGGGCTTGAAGGGCGACAGGCCGGCACGAAACAATGTCTCGCAGACATAGATGTTGCCGAGCCCGCAAACGATGCGTTGGTCCATCAGAAAAGCCTTCAGATCAGCTTTTTTGCCACGGGCCGCCGCCGCTAGAAATGGCGCGTTCAAGTCGTTGCCGAGCGGCTCGATGCCGATGTCTCGCATCAGGGGGTGCTGGCTGAGGGTTGCGCCGGCGGCTAGTTCCATAAAGCCAAATCGGCGTGCGTCATTGTATGTGACGATTGTGCCCGCTTCTGTTTCGAACACGACGTGATCATGTTTGCCATCGGCGCCCGCAGCATGGACGAATTCGCCGATCTGCGCTTTGGAGCCCGCTTCAGAAATTGTAAAACGGCCGGTCATGCCCAGATGCATGATCAAAGCTTCCCCGCTGCTCAGATGCGCGACGATGTACTTTGAGCGGCGGTCAAGGCGCTCGATCCGATGTCCCTGCAACCGCTCGACAAACCGCTCTGGAAACGGAAATCGCAAATTCGGTCGCCGCTGCTCCACGCGCTGCAATCGCTGGCCGGCCAAGGCGGGCTCCAGTCCCAAGCGTACCGTTTCAACTTCAGGAAGTTCGGGCATGGGCTGACTTCGCGCGGGATGCAGTTTAACCCCGGTTGGTATTTCGTTTTTGGCCAACCGGCAAATCAGCTACTCTGCAGGTCGGTCTGGCCTTTGGAAGACGCATGACACCGATTACCATATTTGCCGGCAAAACCGTCGCCGTCTTTGGTCTTGCACGATCCGGTATCGCGTCCGCCGAGGCGTTGCGTGCGGGTGGCGCAGTCGTTGCCTGCTGGGACGACGGCACTGGTGGGCGCGAGGCTGCAGCCAAAGCTGGCCTTCCACTCGTTGATCTAAATGCCGCCGACTGGGGCCACTTCGCAGCGCTCGTCCTTGCGCCAGGCGTGCCGTTGACGCACCCAGCTCCGCATTGGACAGTCGGTCGGGCCAATGCCCACGGCGTCGAAATCATCGGCGACATCGAACTCTTTTTTCGCGAGCGCGCCAAGATCGCGCCGGGTGCGAAAGTCATTGCCATCACCGGTACGAATGGCAAATCGACCACAACGGCGCTCATTGCGCACATCCTGAAGGCCTGTGGCCACGACGTTCAAATGGGCGGCAACATCGGCGTTGGTGTGTTGGCTTTGCAGCCGCCCGGCAAGAACCGCGTTCACGTGTTGGAACTGTCATCTTTCCAGATCGACCTGACACCTAGCCTCAAGCCAACCGTTGGCGTGCTGCTGAATATCACCCCAGATCACCTTGATCGGCACGGGACGATGGAAAACTATGCCGCCATCAAAGAGCGTCTGGTTATCGAGGCTGATCATGCGGTCGTGGGAATGGACGATGCGTGGTGTCGTGCGGTCGCGAATTCGATCGATGCGAAGGGACGATCACTGACGCGCATTTCAGATGCCCCACCGGTCGATGACTTCGCCGATGACGTCTATGCAGAAAATGGGCACCTGTTTCGGCGTGGAGTGGATCGCGTTGTCGCCGATGTCGCAGAACTCGAAGGGGTTCGCTCACTTCGTGGCGATCACAATGCGCAAAATGCCGCCGCGGCGTTGGCGGCCGTGACACGGCTCGGGATCGCCTCCACTGATGTGGCTGAGGCGCTCAAGACATTCCCGGGGCTGGCGCATCGGATGGAGGATCTTGGCCACGTCGGCACTGCCCTCCTCATCAACGACAGCAAAGCCACCAATGCGGACTCAACCGAAAAAGCCCTTGCAGCCTTCAAAAGCGACATCTATTGGATCGTCGGCGGCGTTGAAAAGGCGGGCGGTATCGCGCCGCTCATGCCCTACTTCGGCCGCGTAACCAAGGCGTATCTGATTGGTCAATCCAGCACGGGTTTCTCGGCGACGCTGGGCCAACACGTTGCCCATGAAGACTGTGGAACCCTTGACAAGGCTCTTGCCGCTGCCGTTCGCGATGCCGGTTCGAGTGGCACCCCTGCGCCGGTTATCCTGCTCTCGCCCGCCTGCGCCAGCTATGATCAGTACAAAAGTTTCGAACACCGTGGTGATCATTTCCGCGAGTTGGTGGCGGCCTTACCTGGGTTTACCCGAAACGCTTGAATGAGAGCAGTCACCGGCCAAGTGGGGTTCGGTTACATCTCATGTGGAAAGCGCGCTAACGTCACCGGCCAAACATGCCGCGACCCAGGACGGTCTTTAGAATCGTCCAGCCGTAACGCATGACGACCATTCGGAACAACCAGCTCATAACGCCACCGCCCTGGAAGCCCATCGCGCCGCCGAGAATTGAGCGGACGATGTTCCACAACATACCGCCCCCGACATTGCCTCCGGGCAACTCAATCCCGCGCCCTCCAGGCATACCGCCTCTCTGCTCCCCCGGCATCGGCATGCCGCCTTGACCGCCTCCCGGCCAAGGCAGACCGCCGCCACCGGGATTCGGAATGACGACGGGACCGCTGCCGCCCGGTAAGCCTAGTCCACGACGGAGAATTTCGGCGAGGTCGCCATACGGGTTGTCGGAGTTGCCAGGAATCCCCGGAACGCGGTTTCCAGGCAGGGGCAATGGGCTACCGCTCCGTTGGCCTCTCTCTGGTGGCATCGGGCCTCGTCGTATGCCGGATCCGTCATTTTCGTTCGGGATTGACGAGGGGTTATCAGGCATCTCCAAACCGCCGCGGGAATTGGTGCGCACACCGGTATTGCGCCCCCCGCCACCATGACCGTCGCGGGCTCCGCCCTGGCCACCGCGTTGAGGAAACAGAACGTCGTTGGCGCCGTCGCCGGTCGGCGTCTGCTGGCGCGGCATCCCCATCCCACCACCGGGTAGTTCCGGCATCCGCGGCATCTGCATCCCGCCGCCACCGCCCTTTTGCCCGCCGCCGCCCATGCGGCCCATGATCTCGCCAAGGCCGCCCTTCATAGCTTTGGACAAGCCACCCATCATCATGCCTGCGATGACAGGCAACATAGCTTTGATGATCGATGCCGGGACACCAGTTGCCAATGCTGCATGATCGGCGATGGCGCGACTTTTGTCTTTGCTGCCGGTCACGTGATCGAGAATTGCTTTGCCATCTTCGATCGCCTGCGGATGTTGGACGGCACGCGGATCATCCACGTAAATTTCGTGATGACCATGCCCGAGTGCCTGGATCAAATCAGCAAGCCCCCCGCGCGACAGGGTGTTGCGCTCCAGGCGCGCCGACAACTCCGGCATCACGGCGGTCGCAACCGCCTCGGCCTGCACAGGGTCGAGTCCATAGGCCCGGCCTAAATTCGCCAGCGCAGCTCCACCCTGCGCCGACCGTAAGACGTCCAAGATTTGCATGTTTCACTCCTGGGTGCGGACTCTTGCTGGCCCGGCACTCTATCGGTGTTGTGATGAGATTTGCAGGATATCTGTTCGTTGCGAAAGGCATGTCCGCGCCGAAGTGTCGGTTTGCGTCAAAGCGCGAAGCCACCATCGATCAGGAATGTCTGGCCCGTCGTGAAAGCACTTTCGTCCGCTGCCAGATAAACCGCGATGGCTGCAATTTCCTCAGCCGTCCCGAGCCTGCCCATCGGTTGGCGATCAACGAACATCTGCCGAATTTCGGCATCCGTCTTGCCAAGGGTTTTGGCTTGCGCGGCGATCCGGCTGTCCAATGACGGGGATTGCACGGTGCCCGGGCAAATCGCGTTGCAGCGCACACCTTTGCGAATGAAGTCGGCGGCAACTGCTTTGGTCAAACCAATCACCGCGGCTTTTGTCGCACCGTAAACGTAGCGATTGGGAATGCCGCGCACGGAGCCAGCGCCGGACGCAATGTTGATGATCGAGCCACCGCCACTGGCGAGCATGGCCGGCACAAACGCCTTGATCGTCCGGTGCATGGATTTGACGTTCAGATCGAATGAAAAATCCCAATCGGCTTCCGAGCATTCCAGCACTGATCCCGCATGTACAAAGCCAGCTGCATTGAACAAGATGTCGACTTTGCCAATTCGCTTGGCTGCCTCGTCGACTGATTTGGTCTGGCGCACATCGATCAGGTGCGTCTCTGTTACTCCCTCGTCGCGCAGGCCCTTCAACGCCTCCAGGCTGATGTCTGAGGCGATCACGGTGGCTCCCTCACGGGCAAAGGCTAGAGCTGTCGCGCGGCCAATGCCGGCGCCGGAGGCGGTGCAAAACGCAATCTTGCCCTTGAGACGGCCAGCCATAGAAAACTCCGCGATGACGTGTGGTGATGGTCTTGGACGGTTATGACCTAAATCTGGCGATGGATGCAAACACTGCACAAACTAGACTTCGAAACTCCGTCCGAGAAACACAATCTCGCGGTTGTTGCGTGTCGTGGCCATGATCTGGTTGAATCCCAAGTGGGTGTAAAAGCTGGCGTTGCGTGCCGTGCCGCCTGTGACCACATGCATCCCAGGCAACCCCGCTGCAGACGTCGCTGCGCCAAACGTTTCGATCAAACGCCCACCAATGCCTTGCCCCCGATAGGCCTCGGTCAGATTGGTGTGCAGGTGCGCTGGATATCGCGAACAGGCGGCAGCAAACGTCTGAAAATATGCCAGACTCGCAAAGCGCGGCGACTGTGCTGGATTCTCCCAACAACCAACCAGATAGCCGGCCACGCGCATGGTTCTACGATCAAGGGCCAAATAGACACGTTCAGGCTCATGCCGAAGATACTGACCGAGCCATAGATCGCGAAACGCTAGCCGTTCGGCTTCGACCAAGGGTGGCTTGGACGTCGTTTCCCAAAAAATCGCATCGATGGCTGGCACGGCCAGGGCCGGATCGACATCTCCGAACCGGCTGATTGTGATGCTATCATTGGTGGGTTGTGCCATACCGCGATCTACTTGTTGAAACGTTTGATGCCAGCTGCAAAAACTAAATTCGACCGACTCCCCAACTGGAGTTACAGCCGTGGTTGCGCCAATGCAAATTGACTCAGTGCCGGTGCCCGGCGGCGGCATGTTTGGTTTGATGCACTGTCCGGGGCGTTGCGGTGGCGCCTATGGGGCTCGCGAGCTGTCAATGGATCTAGCTTCGATTGAAGCGTGGGGCGCCACGTTGATGCTCAGCCTCAACGAAGCACGTGAGTTTGCGCGATTGGGTGTTCCAACTTTTGCGACCCGTGCGGCTGTCAGACAGTTCGTTTGGTACCACGTCCCGATTCCAGACATGCAAACGCCCGGGCTTGAGTTTTGCAATGCTTGGACTATTGCCGGACCTGCCATCGCGACCGCGCTCGACCGCCACGAGAAGATCGCCGTCCACTGCGCAGCCGGCCTCGGCAGAACTGGAACGCTGGTTGCTAAGCTGCTGGTTGACCGCGGCCTGACGTCCGACGCCGCGACCAGGCTGGTTCGCCAGCAACGACCTGGCGCGATCGAGACGGCTGCCCAGGAAGCTTATGTGCGCACTTCGGCGCGTTTGATTGCGGCCCAAGCGACTGACCATCAGTGACGTGCAGCCAAAAGCGGCGAGATCTCCGACATGCCATTGCCCGTTCATCTCAAGTCAGTGACCGCTCACGTTTACCGTGCGCCGATCGAGACGCCGGTCACAACGGCCTTCGGCATCATGCGTGACCGGCCGATGGTTCTGGTCCGGGCCGAAGCTGCTACGGGGACCGTCGGCTGGGGCGAGGTATGGTGCAATTTTCCTCAGGTTGGCGCTGAGCATCGTGCACGTTTGATCGCCACGACACTCGCGCCGTTGGCGTGCGCGACCGCGCATGCTCGACCGCAGGATCTGTTTCAACATTTGACCCAGGCGTCCGCCGTCTTGGCCATTCAAAGTGGTGAGCCGGGTCCGTTCGCTCAGGCTATCGCTGGTATCGATATTGCCGTTTGGGATCTCGTTGCGCGGCAAGCCAGGCAGCCGTTGTGGCACCTGCTCGGCGGCACCTCACCCGTGATCGGTGTCTATGCAAGTGGACTCAATCCGACATCGCCCGAGCGGCTTGCGTGCGAGAAACACGCGCAGGGACATCGGGCTTTTAAGCTCAAGGTTGGCTTTGGCATCGAACGTGATGTCGCAAACCTGGCCGCATTGCGTCGGGCCTTGGGTGACACTGCCGAACTCATGATTGACGCCAATCAGGCGTGGACGCTCGATGAAGCTTTGGCTGCGATGCCGAGGCTGGCTCCTTTCAATCTGCTGTGGCTTGAGGAACCGTTGCGCGCGGATCGGCCGTGGTCGGAGTGGCTAAGTCTGAAATCGGCAACGGCGATTCCCTTGGCGGCTGGTGAGAATATGGCTGGCGAAGCCGAATTCGCGCGTGCGCTCGATGCCAAGTTTTTGACCTTCGTCCAGCCGGATCTCGCCAAGTGGGGTGGCTTTTCAGGCTGTCACCCAGTGGCGACGGTAACGCTTCAGTCGCAAGCCACATATTGTCCACACTATCTTGGTGGTGGCATTGGCTTGCTGGCATCGGCTCATTTGTTGGCAGCTGTCGGCGGCAACGGCCGGTTGGAGATCGATGCCAATCCAAACCCGTTGCGCACGCTCTTGTGTGATCCGCTCAATGCTATCGAGAGTGGCCGCGTCTCACTAACGACT
>JAYSUN010000560.1:0-3191 GCA_043719045.1 Hyphomicrobiaceae bacterium
TTCGTCTTTGGTGCGGGGCTGATTGTACAGATGCCCGAAGTCGTGGATCAGAAGCTGATTGGTTTGCAGCTCGGTGACCACGTCAAAGAGGATGCTCTCGGCGTTGGACTTGTCATAAGAGTCGACGTTGAGGTAGTGGCGCTCGCCCCAGCTTGAGACGTCTTCTCCGTTTTGGCGCAGCGCATTGATCACCTGCTGGCGCGCGATGATCCAGGTGAGTGCCATCTTGGCGATCGAGGTCTTGGCGGATTCGCGGTAGGCAATCCATGCCGCATCGCGCAGGCGGCCGGTAACGAGGTCCTGCACGTCGTCGTCGAAGTCGTAGTGGAAGGGAGCGGGTTTGAAGGTGAAGTAGCGGGTGAAGTAGTAGACCCGGAAGAGGAAGAAGGACTTCGCGCAGGCATAGGTCCGCTCGTCGCGGGTGCCATTGAGTAGCAGGTCGACTTTCTCCTTTGTTAGTTTCATTATTCATCGATGAGCTGATCAAGTTCCTGCCGTCGCTCCACCCCAATCGCGAGGTTTTGGGTTGATTTGCCACTGAGAAGCCGAATGTTTTTCGTGGTGATATCGAGGGAGCGCACGAGGTCCTTGTAGTCGGCCCACTCGACCGTGCTCTCCATGCGAGCCATGACGCGCTCGCGGTGCCGCTCCAGCCGCTCAACCACCGGATCGATATAGGGCCGAATGCCGGCCATCACTGTTGAAATCTGGGCCGCTGAGTTGGGCGCATAGCCGGCCTCCAGCAGGGTCTCCTCGATGGCCTTGTACTGGCCCGAGAGTGCCTGCTGGGTGAACAGCTCGATGGCCTTCTTCTGTGCCGGGCGCATCCGTCGGTGATAGACGGGCTTTCGTTTCGGCTTGGGAGCGTGCGTGTGCTCCGCCATACCCTAGAGTTTCGCCTTCAGGTCGGCGATTCTGCTTTCGAGGAAGACAATCTTGTGCTCCTGGAGCTTGATTTTGCCGGTGAGGTCCATGAGGTGGCTTGAGAGCTCCTCGTACTTGCCCTTATTGGCCTTCATATTGAGGCCATCGCGCTCGTTTTGCATCGTAAAGGACGCGACTTCTTGCTGCAGCTTGGCAGCCTTGGCGCTATCAAGGAGCTGCTGAAGCTCGACAAGTTCATAGGCAGTTGAGGGGGTAAAATCCTCGTAGAAGACGAACATGAAATTCTCGGCGAAATTGATACCCTGGTCCGCCGGCTTATGCGTAGCGAGAAACTCGTTCGCTGCTGTTTCGTCTTGGGGGAGAGTAAAGGTCTTCACTTGAAGCATGGTGTGAAAAATGAACCGCTAATGAAGCGTAGTATAGCGCCTCATTTGTAACGGCTGGCGGATGGGGTGGGGATATTGTATAATCCCACCCATGAAAGTACTGGCACAGTTCGTCACGTTGGCCGGCGGCTTGTACCTCGTGGATGTTTACGTCGGCCTTATTGGGGTTGCGATGCTGGTGGCTCTTCTGGTGCTTTTGGAGCGGGAGGCGACCCAGTAGACAGAAGCTTCTCGATCGTGCGCACAATTTCAACGGGATTGGCCGGTTTCTCGATGATTGTGGCTTCAGAGCATGCACCTTCAATCTCGCCATAGCCGGTGTGGATGATGTACGGGATGTTGCGCTTTTCCAGTTCAGCACAAAGGTCCGTACTGAATCCGTCAGGCAGTCGATAGTCGAGAATCGCCGCATCGAAACGCTGCATCTGGAGGGCCTGCAGAGCCCGCGCAAGGCTTGTGAGACAGAGAGTTGTCGCGCCTACTGCTTCTAGGGTGGCGCAGACGTCAATACCTATAAGGGGTTCATCTTCGACAACGAGTACGGAACGCCCATCGAGTGCGCTCATTCTACTAGTCCTTTTTGCCTCATGCCGGCGGGATGCCAGCGTGCGTCAGCGTGACGGCTTCTGCGTGACCCATTGCCCTATCTTGTTGCGGGCTTGCGGGGTTGAGGCACCGAGCTCGCGGCGGAGCGTTTCGATGGTCTGCGTCTTGCCGTGCAAGCGCAAAAGCTCCATGGCTCGGTTGACATCGCTTGGCGCGATCTTCTTGATGTCCTTGAGATAACGGATGTAGTCGATAGTTTCCTGCTCCACCGGCAAATTGAGCATTCTGCTCGGCTTGTCAAGCTCTTCGATAAGAAAGTCTTTTAACACATCGAGCTTGTCCTGTGTCACACCGGAGACGTCCTTGGTCGAGAGACCCGGCTGCACGTTTTTCAGGTAATCGCCGATCTTTTGGGCAGTGCCTTTCTCTGCGCGGGACTTGCCGACCTTCATGGCGATGCTCCCCAGCAGCTTCGGCGAGGTCGCCGCGATACCTACTGCTGTGCCGGCCGGACCAAGGGCAACACTGCCGAGCCCTGTGGCAAGTATCGAGCGCATGACGTCCTGGGTGCGGCTGCCGGTTGTCGGGAAGACGTTTGAGAAGCGCTGCGCGACTTTCACGGCGCGCACTTCGTTGTTGATATCGACGCCCGTCAGTGCGCGTATCTGATCGGCATTGAGCCGCACGTTGCCTTTATTTGAATTGGCGAGGTTGGCGAGGAATTGCTCGGCGGTGTCTTTGAGGTTGCCCTGCCCGTCGATGAGCTTGTTGCCGATTTCGGATTTCATATCCTGGACGAGGCGGTACTGATCGAACGCACCTCGCAGCTGCGGCGGCAGGATGTTGTCGATGAAGCTGTCGGTGGGTGCTTTGATGGCCATGACGGCCGCGTGATACGGGCGTGGTGTGCCGTTGACGCCCAGTGGAATTTCGTCGTAGACGGCATTGAGGGACTTGCTGAGCGCCAGCAGGTTGTCGATGTCGATCTGGCCGGATGCGTTGATCTTTCCAAGCAGGCCATTGAGCGCGTTGAGTTCACGGTCGGAGAATGGCGACTGCGCGGTTTTCTTGAGTTTGAAGTTCTTCTCACCGGCAAGTTCGAGCCCATACTCTTTGAAGGACTGCAGCTGCCCGGTGAGCTCGGCCTTGTAGGGGCGCACATCGAACACGGCAGTTGGCTCGGCTGATTTGAAGGCGAGCTTCGCTTGCTGGAGCTGCTGAGCGGCCGTCTCCTGGGCTTTGTTGAGACCAGTAGCCGTGCGATTGGCGAGTTCGAAGAACGGCTGCTTTTCGTTATCCGCGACGTTTTTAGCTGCCTTCTGCACCATGGAGTTGTACTGCGGGTCGGCGGCGAATTTAAAATCATCGGCCGGC
>JAYSUN010000057.1:0-2343 GCA_043719045.1 Hyphomicrobiaceae bacterium
GCTGCACTGATCGCGAAAGAATTACAACACTGTCACCGAAATTAGCCGACAGGAGTCTTGGTAGGGCCGTGGTGACTTTGATCAGTTCCTGAGATGCAGCCGATACGGCGCTTGCGCCATTCGGAAAACTGAATCCACTCACGGCGCACCTCAACTGCCAGCCACTCGCGCAAAACTATGATGGCTGGGAAGTTGAGGCGGATTGAGCGACATGCGGATCGAGGCCTCTGAAATTAGCCTTTAACGCTCCGCTCGTCGGCACCGCAGCGTCCCCCGGACCCTTGCGAAGGCGTTTTCGGAGCGTCTGACCTACACCAAGGAATGCGGTTTCTCGAACCCGAAAAAAACTTTACCGTTCAAAGTGTTAGAGCGTGTTTCTGGTGGGGAAAAAGGAATGGCGCACCCGGTAGGATTCGAACCTACGGCCTTTGGATTCGGAATCCAACGCTCTATCCAGCTGAGCTACGGGTGCATGCGCTTCACGGCTTGGTCCAACGAGCCGTCCGCGACTGCCGGGTGATAGCGTATCTGGCCGAACGCCGCAAATGATCGATGTAAAATGCGCCTTGCGGCTTTCATGCGGGGTCGCAGGCAACTGCTTCGTACCGTTAGGACCCGGCTTTGGGCCGAATGCCCCGTAATTCTTGGCGGTAGGCGCTGGGCGGCATGCCGAACCAACGGTGTGTCGCGCGGGAAAACGCCGACAGCTCGGAAAACCCGAGTAACAGAGCAACGTCGGTCAAGGTCAGGTCGGATTCGCGCAAGTAGCCAATCGCGAGATCCTTGCGCGTGTCCTGCAGGACGGCGTCAAACGTGCTGCCGGCTTGGGCAAGTTTCGATTGCAGCGCGCGCGCTGTCAGCCCGAGATTGTCGGCAATTGTCTCGAGTGAAACGGGGCTATTGCGCACATTTCGGACGATCTCGCGCGAACATTGCGCCACGACATCGGTCGCTGGGCGCTGGTCGAGCTGATGCTGGCCCAATTGTTCTATGAGGTCAAATAGGCGAGGGTCGCTCGTTATTGACTTCCGGTCGAGGCTTTCCGGATCGGCGCAGACCGAGTTGACGGGCGCGTTGAACTCGATGTTAGGCCCGAAAATGCGGCGCACGGTCTCGCCACAGGGCAGCTCGCGGTGGGTGAGTTCGACAGCTAGAGGTGACCATCCGGGCCCCGCGACGGCGCGCAAACGCAGCACGGTCGCTGCCACCGAGAAACCCACGTACTGAGTCGTTGAGTTGGTGGTCAATGAAGACAGATGCCAGCGCAGAATGCCGCGGATGGCATCTTCTTCAAAGTTGACCGTTGCCGGATGAACGACCAGCGTCAAATACCGTGCAACCGCCTGCATCGCCTCGCGAAGGGTCGCGGCATTTAGGATCGCATATCCAAAAACGCCGGTCGAACCCGGCATCAAACCTTCCGCCCAATGCAACCCGAGGCATGGATCGCGCGTTTGTTGTGCTGATAGTTCGAACAACGCAGTCGCCTGGGTCAACGAGAGATGCCCAGTGGGATCGGCGAATAAGTCGGGTTCAATGCCAGACGCTTCGAGTAAAGGCCCCAGGCCAACGCCGCGCTCACTCAAGAATGCGTCGAAGCCATCGAAGATTTTGGCACTGATCAGCGGAATTCCGGACGGCATGTCCCGACCTTGCCGATTACAGAAATGAAAACAGTTATGAGCCCAGCTTATACCGACGTTACGTGTGCCAACGGTCAAGTCAGCTTAGTTTAAAGTCAAGCCACCGGTCTCTCGCTTAGTATACTAAGCACGAGCGGGTTTCAATCGGCGGGGAAACATCGGAGTTATTTTTGTGGCCAAATCGAGCGCCTTCACCGTAACTGACAGTACGTTGCATTTGTTGCATAGAGCGGGGCAACGCGCCGAAGAGCTCTTCGCCAAGTCGCTGAACAATCAAATGCTAACCGTTCGGCAATTTATCGTTCTTTCGATCGTCGATGGCGAGGAAAATCTAAGCCAGAACCTCATCTGCGAAAAAACCGGCATCGATCGCTCGACCATGGCCGATATCGTCAAGCGGTTGGTCACCCGGGGTCTGCTGAGCCGCCGGCGTTCGCGCAAGGATGCGCGTATGTACGCCATCCGCCTCACGGAACCAGGACGCAAGGAGCTCGAGCGGGCGACGCCCATTGCTGTCAGCGTCGATGCTGATCTCCTCTCAGGGCTCAATGTAAAGCAGCGGCAAGAGCTGAGCAGCGGACTGAAACGTATCACGGAAATCGAATCACAGGCCGCTTGACCGGATTGCCGGAAGGGATGGAACGGGCGAGTCCACAGCCGCTTGCCCGTTAGGACTAGCCTGACGGGCAGGACCGCTTAT
>JAYSUN010000561.1:0-3191 GCA_043719045.1 Hyphomicrobiaceae bacterium
CGGTGCCGGCTGTCGAAACCGCCGCCCGACAAAGCATTCAGACGGCCAACATCGCAGATGGTGACGATAATGCATTGTTCGAGATCAATTACGCCATCCTGGCGAAGCTTAGTGAAGGTGCGGCTGACGGTTTCGATGGTGAGGCCAAGGAAGTCCGCGATGTCGGTGCGTGTCATCGGCAGAACCAGTTCATGGGCTGCCTCACCGCGCCGCTCGTTGCGACGTGAGAGCGCTAACAGGAACGCCGCCACACGTTCGAGCGCGGTCCTTTGGCAAACTGTCATAAGCAACTCACGGGCGGCAAGGAGTTCCTGTGAGATTGCTTCGTAGAGGCGCAAACTCAGCTCCGGATTGGTGCGGGCCAAGTCGCGGAAGGCGGAGACGGGGAAGGCCCGGAGGCGCGTCCGTTCCGACGCCTGGGCGCTTGCCGAGTGTTGGCCAACGGCACCGAGCCCGACGTAGTCTCCGGGGTAAGCAAAGTCGATCACCTGCCGGCGGCCGTCAGGCAGCAGCCGGTAGAGGCAGACATGCCCGGCTTCGACCTGATACACAGACGCGACAGGATCGCCCTCCCGAAAGACATGATCCTTGGCCGCGATGATACGAATGGAACCTTCGATCTGTGCCGTCAACAGACGGGTCGCCGCCTTGGCGTCCAGAACTTGAGCCAAGCTGCGTGGTGCGCCGATGTATTCATCTGTGGCGAAAGCGGTGGCCAGCATGACGGGATTCCTTGGTTGCTGTTGTCTTCGTTCTGCGATGACGCTATTCAACAGTGGCCGCGTTGCAGGCCTATGATCTGCCAGTGATCATGTGTAATGAATTGTAACAGGTCTTCAGACAGGCAAAGTCGGTTGACAGGCTGTTGGCCTGACAACTGACCCGGGATCCGTCGGACCCGAGACTCCGTTACATCCTGGTCGTCGTCGACGCTCCCGCGGTGCGGACCCTGCTCTGGGGCCACGTGGCCTGGGCTCGGCGTTGGTCAAAGTGACGGTGGAGTCGCCGATACGCCGCAATGCTGCTCCCAGAAGCGGCGCTTTGTCCGCGTGACAATCCGGAATGGATGCCGCTTGCGTAGACCGTCACGTTGCTGGTCTGCAGCGCAGGGAACGCGGAATGGTAAAATTGAACGGTCAAGCTCCGCACACGCTGGTCATTGGCGCGGGTTTCGGGGGCATTGCTGCTGCATTGCGGCTGCGGGCCAAAGGCTATCGTGTCACACTCATCGACCGTGCCCCGATGTTAGGTGGCCGGGCGCAGGTCTTCGAGCGCTGTGGTTTCCGCCATGACGCCGGGCCGACCGTGATCACGGCGCCCTTCCTGTTTGATGAACTGTTCGCGCTTTTTAACAAAAAACGCGAGGACTATGTCACGTTCGTCCCGCTCGCACCTTGGTACCGCTTCCGGTTCCAGGACGGCACGCATTTCGACTACGGCGGCACGGTCGAGGACACGCTGGCCGAGATCCGCAAGATCTCGCCGGTCGATTGTGACGGCTATCTCGCGTTACTCGCTCAGTCCCGCAAACTGTTTGATGCCGGCTTCACAGCCCTCGCCGATCAACCGTTCCATCAGTTACCGAAGATGCTGGGGCAAGTGCCGACGCTCGGGCGCTTGCGTGCAGACCGGACGGTCTGGCAGTTGGTGGCAAAATATCTGAAGCATCCAAAACTGCGCGAGGCATTTTCAATCCAGCCCTTGCTGGTCGGCGGCAACCCATTCGACACCACCAGCATTTATGGCCTGATTCACTATCTCGAACGGCATTGGGGGGTGTACTTTGCCATGGGTGGCACCGGCGCCATCGTTGCAGGGCTCGGCAAGCTGATGGCAGAGTCAGGCGTCACGGTGCGCCTCAATACGACAGCTGCCAAGATCCTGATGGACGGCAAACGCGCGGTTGGCGCCGCACTCGACACCGGCGACATCATCCACGCCGACATCGTCGTCTCGAATGCCGATCCAATGCACTTGTATCGAGACATGGTGCCGGAAAGCGCACTGGGACCAGTCATCAAGACCAAGCGTCAGTCAAAGTTGTCGATGGGGCTGTATGTTCTGTATTTTGGCACCAAACGCCAATATCCCGATGTTGCCCATCATACCATCTGGCTCGGGCCACGGTATCGCGAACTCCTGCATGACATCTTCACAAAACGCATCCTGTCAGACGACTTCTCGCTGTATGTGCATCGCCCGACTGCAACGGACCCGAGCTTCGCACCTGCGGGCTGCGACAGTTTTTACGTTCTGGCGCCAGTGCCGAATACTTTGGGCAACCACGACTGGGCCGTCGAAGGTCCAAAGTTGCAGGCGCGGATCGTCGACGCCTTGGAAAAAACCATGCTGCCCGGCCTGAAAGAGTGCATGACCGCCGACTTCTTTATGACGCCGGCTGATTTTGAAACTCGCTACCTGAGTTACGCCGGTGCGGGCTTTTCGGTCGCACCCTATTTTACCCAATCAGCCTGGTTCCGCTTCCACAACAAAGCTGAGGGGATCGAGAACCTCTTTCTCGTCGGCGCCGGCACGCATCCGGGTGCAGGGATGCCGGGCGTTCTGTGTTCGGCCAAGGTGATCGACCGGTTGATCCCAGCGGTGGGCATCGCGCATGCCTGATGTGCGCACCTGTTGACCGCGACGCCTCTGCGTCTGGACGGCTCGCAAATAGCGGTGCTACGAACCGGTTATGACACAAACGATAGAACAAACAGCGTCTGTACCGGCACCCGCCGCCGCGCATACGGAAGGGCTCGGCGAGGCATCCAGCATCTGGTTTCAACTGATGCCGCTGATGAAGGCGACGGGCAACAACCCGATGCAGACATTGATGCGTCTGTCCGACAAAATGGGCGGGGTCATCACCGTGAAAATGGGCGACCACCGGGTCGTGATGTTGTCTGAGCCTGAGCATTTCAAGCACGTCCTGGTCACCAAGGTCGATAACTACATCAAATATTTCGATGGCCTGAAACCGATTTTCGGCAAGAGCATGATCACGCATGACGGTGCCCTCTGGCAGAAAATCCGCATGCCACAGCAGCCGGCCTTTCACCCGGACATGTTTGCCGAATACATTCCGTACTTCCTGATGGCCATCCGCTCAAAAATGGCATTGTGGGAAGGCATCGCCAAGTCCGGCGAGAGCTTCGAAATGGTCGAACAGACCTGGACGCTGGCTGCCGATA
>JAYSUN010000562.1:0-3190 GCA_043719045.1 Hyphomicrobiaceae bacterium
GTAGAAGGCACTAGCCATGCCAACGCCTATTCCATGGGCCACCGCGATGCCCGCCGCGACATTGACCCCGCAGAGTGGGCCAAACACGCAGACGGCTGCTTGGTGTGCCGCAGGTACCGACGTTTGCGTGGCGTGACGCGCTGGATGGATGGCCGCACAAAGCCATCGCGGGTTGGATGGTATGAGCGGCTGTTTACCGATGGCGTGTACCGCCAGTTTTGGGACGGCTACGCATGGTGTGCTGAGCCTGGCGGTGTTCGGCACTGGAGGCAAGTTGGCGACTACCCGGCTTGGCGCGGCCTGACTTGCACCGCATTTATTAGCCCGAGCCGCTACAAGGTGGCCCGTGCGCCTAACGTTTGAGCTAACCGGCCCGGAACAGTGGGACGGCAATTGGCCCAGAATGAAATGGCGGGCTAATTGACGGCACGCTGTGTAGGGTCCGGTTCAGCGAATGGTTAGGCCTCAACGGTGCCGAAGCGCAGAGAACTACCAAGCCGCAACAAGAGTCTTGCGCAGCAAGTCTCGTTTGTGTTTTAGCCTGGCAGAGCCGGGCAATTTGGAGTTGACATGATGAACTGCAAGCAAGGCGACCTAGCGATAGTGGTGCGAAGCGAAGCTGGAAATCAGGGTTGCATATTGACCTGTATTCGGCTTGCCAGCACTCAAGAAAAACAGCGGCTCGACTATCAGACGACTCACGAAATGTGGGTGACTGACCGACTCCTAAAATCTACTCGGGGCCCCCCTGATGCGTTGATGTTTGATGAATATCTAAGGCCGCTGCGAGGCGACGATGGCGAGGATGAGATGCTGTGTCTGACGGGCAAGCCGGCTGACTCTTTGGTTGAGGCCTAACGTTGCAATTAAGCGGGCGCCGCTGTGACGTGGGCGGAGGCCGCAACGCTGTTGGCGCTCCGCTTGAATTGTCTGGTTGGGCGTCACCGCCCAGAAAGGAAACACTAATGGAAACGATGCTGCACAGGCTAAACCGTGAGGTCAATGCAATTGAGGAGCGCCAGGAACGACGCGCCGCGTACCGCGCTACCGCCGCCGCTGCGAACAAGCCGAAGGCGCCGCTTCGGGAGGTCCTGGTCTGGCGCATGTGCTCTGACCCGTGGCCTGGTGGCGACATGGCTGCAATTGACGACTGGCTGAACGGCGAGAGCCGCGCTGCTGGGTTCTCGGACTGGGTTGACGCCTACCACCGCCTGTGACGCCTAACGTGGCCAATGAGGGGCCGCCCGCTTTTGGGCGGTCCCTCTCGATTGGCGTGTTAGGCGCGCTGGTTGATGACGCCAGCGACCTCTGAGGGCAGCCAGGCAGTGAGAAAACCGACAGGAGCACCGAGGGTGATGCATGACAGGCACAGCAGGCCAGACGCCGACAGTGGCATGGCGCGTGATCCGGCCAGATACCGCTCAAGCGTGCGCTGCTCGACGCCAGCCAGTGCTGCGGCGCGCTCCTGGGTGATGCCGGCCCGTGCGATCAGGTCGCGGAGCTGGTCCGGGGTCATGCGCCGTTGCGCAGACCCCGGCTTGCGGCCGGGGTGGTTGGTCATGTCAGTCGCGCAGCAGGATACGAGCGCAGTGCTCGGTATCCCAGGGGTAATTGTCGGCGTCGTCGGCCACCTCGTCGGCATCAAACAGATAGATGCGCTCGGCCGGGCGGCGCTCGCCGTCGATGACGATGTGGCCTGGCTCTGCCCATTCTTCGGCGGACCCGTGGTCGCACGATCCATCAAGTACGCGGCAGGTCGGCGCAGCATTGCCGCCAGCGGAGAAGTCGTCGAAGGCTACCAGCGCGACCGGGGTCGCGTCGCCGGTGGTGTACTGCACGGGGATGGTGTTCATGTCAGTTTCTCCGCCCACTTGCCCCGGGGCCCGGGTCGCAACGATGTTGCTGCGATGTGTGAACTATACCGGCCAACGGTCGGTACGTCAAGAACTATTTTTGCCGGCGCGAACGAAGCGCCTAACGTTGGAGCTAACCGGGCCGCCGAAGGCGGTCCGGTTGAGCGACCAGTTATGCGTGTGGTTACGAAGCGTGGAGAAATATGAATGAGCTGGCACTATTTGCAGGGGCAGGCGGCGGAATCTTGGGAGGGCACTTGCTTGGATGGCGCACCGTCTGCGCTGTTGAGCTTGATGCCTACGCCCGAAGCGTGCTGCTTGCCAGGCAACGCGACGGCCTGCTGCCACGGTTCCCGGTGTGGGACGACGTTTGCACATTCGACGGAAAGCCCTGGGCAGGCGCCGTGCGAGTGGTGTCCGGTGGATTCCCCTGCCAAGACATCAGCAGCGCCGGACAAGGCGCTGGGCTTGACGGCGAGCGCTCTGGCCTTTGGGTGGAAATGGCCCGGATCATTGGCGAAGTACGACCCGAGTTCGCGTTCGTGGAAAACTCGCCAATGCTCACTTCTCGGGGACTCGACCGAGTTCTCGGAGACTTGGCCTCGCTGGGGTTTGATGCGCGATGGGGAGTTCTTGGAGCTGACGACGTGGGTGCCCCCCACCGCCGCGAACGAATCTGGATTGTGGCCCACTCCGAGGCGAACGGATGCCGATCGAGGCGGACGCGGGGACTTGATTCAAGCCGTGCGGGGGAACACGAACAGCCATTTCAAGCTGTGGCCGACCCCGCACGGTTTCAGCAAGGACGGCAAGAGCAACGGCCCGAGCGGGAACGAACTTGGTCGGGCGGTGAATCTGAGCCTGACGCGGGATGGATTGTTCACGACGCCGACGGCCGGCGACACGGGTCATCGGAAAGCAAAGTATGCGCAGGGCGGCACGGCATTGAGCGCGCAAGTTGGTGGCAGTCTGAACCCGACATGGGTCGAGTGGCTCATGGGGTGGTGTCTCGGGTGGACAGACTTAAATCCCTTGGAAATGGACAAGTACCACTTGTGGCTGCAACAGCATGGCAAGTGCTTGCCCCGCCACAACACGCATAACGTTCGAGCAAAGCCGGCACCGAAGGCGGCGGCAGTGGAGTGACGAAGCGAGTAGGTGCCGAGCGCCGCCTTTGGGGCTCGGTTTGTGCGACGTGTTATGCAGCACTGCTGCCGGAGCGTAAAGAATGGACAAGTTGAAGCAACTGATGGCGCGCTGCAAGTGCGGTGTTCACCTGACCGTGAACAACCATCGCGACGTTTACGATACGGCCGCACAGGCTTTGGAAAACCTGA
>JAYSUN010000563.1:0-3189 GCA_043719045.1 Hyphomicrobiaceae bacterium
TCGAGGCGCTGAACGCGCGTAGTGTTCCTGTCGTGGTTGTAACCGGCGCGCACGTTGTACCCGAGCTTGACCACAAGGTCAGTATCTTCCTTACAAAGCCCATTCGCGTCGAAGCGCTGATCAAAGCGCTCCGCGGCATTGCAGCGGCAGCCTGAGCCCGGCGAGCTGATTTGCACGCAGCCTGAAGATCGCGATGCACCAGTGTTCTCGTAACCCGCTCGTCAGCCTTTCACCTTCCGCCCTGTAACAGGGCGTGGCGCGGGGGGCTTGTTGTTATGGCCGCATCCTGGTCCATCAATGGACGGAACGCTGGCTCGTTCTACGCAATAATCATGGCGAACAAGACGGCACCAATGCGCGTCGGCCACAGTTGTGTGTTGCTTCTCGGTACGGTCGGTTTGGGTCAACAAGAGCCAGTCTGGCGGTCTTGGCTTCGACCGCTGGACCCCCGAGGGCGGACATCCAACCGTCACGGCTCGGTATACATGTCGTCGCGCCATGTGGTCGGCGGCTCGGTTGCCAACGCGACTGATGGCTGTGGCGGCGCCGGTTGTAGCGATGGCACGCCCCCCGCAGGCGCGACGCGTCCGCCGCCACGGCGGGCAATGAAGCTCGGACGCAGGTGCGTGTAGCGCTGCAGCATCTTCCAGTCTTTGTGGCCGGAGACCATGGCGACGTTCTGGATGTCCCAGTCGGCCTCGAACAGGCGGCTGATAGCTTCGTGGCGCAGGTCGTGAAAATGCAGATCCTCGATACCGAGATCGCGGCAGATGCGGCGGAAACCCGCGCCGACGGAACGGCCGTCATAGGGGAAGATGAACCCCGTCGCTTTGCCCGTGCGCTCGGCTTGGAGCTTTAGAATTTCCAGGGGATCGTAGCCGGTGTCGGTGACGAGAGGAACGTTCTGATCGTTGCTGATCTTGAGGCGTGGATGCTTGCGCTGCCGCACGCGTAATAGGCGCTTTTCGGGATTGAAGTCTTCCCAGAGGATGCGGCTGATCTCGTCCTGGCGGAGCGCGGTCGCGATGGCGAACGGGATAATTCGGCCGAGGGGAATGAGCAGGCGCGGGTTTTCGTCAGCGGCCTTGAGGATCTGGGCCAGCTCTTGGTCTGTCGGGCGTCGGCTGCGTTCGGCGGATTTGGCGACGAGGCCGAGACGGTTAAGGGCGATGCGGGCGAGGCGGACTTGTTCGATGGGGACGCGGACGCCGTGGACGGCGGCGGCGTGTTCCATGACGGTGCCGATGAACGAGATGTCGATCGAGATGGTAACGGGGCCGGCGCCGTCCCGGGCGCGGCGCTTGGCGAAGTCGATCAGGAACTCGCGGTTGATTTGATCGATGCGGGTCTTGCCGATCTCCTCGCGCAGCCGGAACAGGGTGGCTTCTTTGCTTCGGCCGATGCTGCGCCGCAGCTCCAGGAGGTCAGCGAGGTGCAGGTCGATCAGATTGCCAAGTGTGTTACAGGTGCTCGGATGTGCGTCGGCGACCCGGGGCGAGACCGGTCGCCGGGCGATCGGCATCTGGCCTTTGACGATGGCCGTTTCCTGATCGCGCGCCCAGATTTCAGCAAGGGCCTTGGTCGGGAAAACTTTTGACAGCGAACGACCCTGGCGGCGCACCTGCACCCGCCAGCGACCGGACGGGAGACGATTGAATGCAGCCATCTCAGACACTCCACTATGCGCGCTGCCGCGCGCCGGGTCGAACTCTGTGTGCACGTTTTCGCGTGCTGGCCCGATCTCACTGTGCACGTGCCCAAAACGTGCACAATGGGGCTGCGAAACGATGCGAAACCGTGTGCACGTGTGCAAAAACGTGTGTTCACGTTCGCATTTCAGTCTCATTGATGTGGCAGAATAAATCATGCAGAACAACAACTTCCGCTTTGCCGTCGCCCCCATGATGGATTGGACGGATCGGCATTGTCGGATGTTTCATCGGGCATTGTCCAAGCGAGCGTTGCTGTACACGGAGATGGTGACGGCGCCAGCGATCCTGCACGGCAAGCGCGACCAACTGCTGGGCTTTTCGCCGGAGGAGCATCCGGTCGCCTTGCAGCTCGGCGGGTCGGACCCCGTCAAGCTCGCCGAGGCCGCGTCGATCGGCGAGGGCTACGGTTATGACGAGATCAATCTCAACATCGGATGCCCGTCTGACCGGGTCCAGGATGGGCGTTTTGGGGCGTGCTTGATGGCAGAACCAACGCTGGTGGCCGAATGCGTGTCGGCAATGCGGGCGCGAGTGGTTGTGCCCGTCACAGTCAAATGTCGTATCGGCATTGACGATCAGGATAGCGAACGGGATTTGCAAGTTTTTGTCGACACAGTCGCGTCAGCTGGTGTTTCTACCTTTATCGTTCACGCGCGCAAGGCTTGGCTGAAGGGGTTATCGCCAAAAGAGAATCGAGAAATTCCACCGTTGGACTATGCCAGGGTGTACCGGCTGAAACTGGCACGTCCTGACCTGACAATCGCGATCAATGGCGGCATCGTGCGGCTGGAGGATGCTGTGTCACATCTCTCTGCAGTCGATGGCGTCATGTTGGGCCGCGCTGCGTATCAAATGCCGTACATTCTGGCGGAGGTTGACCAGCGCTTCTTCGGCTCGACGCAGCCCTTGCTGTCGCGTGCACAGGTGATTGAAAACCTGATTCCCTACGTTGAATCGCATCTGGCGCGGGGTGGGCGCCTGAACAACATCGTGCGACACATCCTCGGGCTCTATCACGGGGAACCCGGTGCACGGGCCTTCAGGCGGCATCTGTCGGAGACTGCGACTCGGTCAGGGGCGGGGGTTGATGTGTTGCGTGAGGCGGTGGCATTGGTTGAAGCTCAATCGATCCGGGTCTTGGCATAGGTGTCGACGTGTCAACTTCAACTGGAAAGTAAGAATCGATGGCAAGAAATACGGTCTCGTACTTCCAGCGCGGGCTTTGGACATTTTTAGTGGCCACGCTGGTTGGGCCATGCCTTGCGGCTTTGGTTGCGCTGTTCCTCAATCTGTTGGCAGGCACATTCGGTTTTGGGCCACCGAGCTTGCGTGACGTCAAGGCTGGGCAACTCTTGCCGCTGGCGGCCGCCCGCGCGCTCGAAACTTATATCTGGAGCGCCTTTCCAGCAGCTTTGGCCGGCGCGACCTGTGCAGCGTGGCTCAGTCTTCGCGACGCCTTGCCTTGGGTCATAGCCGC
>JAYSUN010000564.1:0-8993 GCA_043719045.1 Hyphomicrobiaceae bacterium
GTCACCTATTGGGAGCCGGCCAAATGGATTGCGCGCCTGCGCGAACTGAACACCAGTAGCAACCTTGTGCTTCTGAAGATCAATATGGAGGGAGGCCACGGCGGCGCATCAGGACGCTTCGACAGCCTCAAGGAGGTCGCGGTGGACTATGCATTTGCACTCAAGATCGCTGGTCGAACCGGAATCTAAGCAGCAAGGGTCCTGCACGAGGCGACGGATCCATACTGAGTAAACGAAACCACATTGCTGCACTGTTGCAAGCAGCCTATCCGCTGTTATCTTGGTTGATCTGGTGTATGGACTGAGCCCAATGACTGGTTTGGTCCAAACGAGATCTCCTCTGACCCGATGCGTCCCGATGCCCTCACACCTTTGTTTGCTCCAGCCATAAGCCTCCCGGGCGTTGGGCCCAAGACTGTCCAGCTTCTGAAGAAAGCCTTGCGTCTGCCACCGGGAGTGCTGGAGCCACGCATTATCGACTTGCTCTGGCACACGCCAACCGGTGTCATCGACCGGCGAGCGACGCCGACAGTTGCAACCGCCGTACCCGGCACGATCTGCACTCTGTCTGTGCGCGTCCTGAAGCACCGACCACCACCGCGTGGCAATGCCAAGGCACCTTACAAGATTGCCTGCGAAGACGATACCGGTCGGCTGGATCTGATTTTTTTTCGGGCCCAAAGACAGTACATCGAGGCGCAATTGCCTGAGGGTGAGTTGCGTTTCATTTCTGGTCGGGTCGAGCATTTCAATGGCATCGTGCAGATGACGCACCCAGATTACATCGTTGCCCCTGATCGGCGCGACGAGCTGCCAATGCTGGAGCCGATCTATCCGCTCACGGCCGGTCTCACAGGGCGGATGGTCTCGAAAGCGTGCCGTCTAGCGCTCAATAATGCGCCGGAACTGATCGAATGGCAGGACACCTCGTGGATCAAAGCTCGCGGTTGGCCGGCACATCATGCGGCGATGAGAAGCCTGCATCGGCCTGAGGATGCCAGCGATGTGTCACCCGGATCGCTGGCGTGGCAGCGACTCGCTTTTGACGAGTTACTCGCCGGGCAGTTGGCACTCGGTCTGGTGCGGCAAACTAGCAAACAGCAGCCGGGGCGTTCAATCAAGGGGGACGGGAGTATTCGCAAGCGCGTACTCGCGGCTTTGCCATTTAAACTGACCAACGCCCAAACCAAAGCGATCCAGGAAATTTCGGACGATATGGCCGCGCCACACCGGATGCTCCGCTTGCTGCAGGGCGATGTCGGCTCCGGCAAAACGCTTGTGGCATTGATGGCGATGTCGATCGCAGTCGAGTCTGGGGCCCAGGCTGCACTGATGGCGCCAACTGAAGTCCTGGCACGTCAACACGTCGAAACTATGCTGCCACTGGCCGAAAAAACTGGCCTACGGATAGGCCTGTTAACTGGCCGCGAGAAGGGCAAGCCGCGTGAGCACGTGCTGGCCGCGGTGGCAGCTGGCGATATCGATATTCTGATCGGCACGCACGCGCTATTTTCGGTTGATGTCGTGTTTAATGACTTAGCCCTCGCCGTTATCGATGAACAGCATCGGTTTGGCGTGCATCAACGCATGGCTCTGCAGGCCAAAGGCAAAAATGGCGGTGCCAATGTGCTGGTCATGACAGCCACACCCATTCCGCGGACGCTGCTCATGACACATTACGGTGACCTGGATGTGTCACGACTGAACGAGAAGCCCGCCGGTCGCAAACCGGTCAAGACAACTGCACCTTCGCTCGAGCGATTGCACGAGGTAGTCGAGGCGATGAAACGCGCAATTACAGCCGGCGCGCAGATTTACTGGGTCTGTCCACTGATCGAATCTTCGGAAGTCTCCGATCTTGCCGCGGCAGAAGAACGGGCGGCGCACTTGCGTCAATTCTTCGGCGACAAAGTAGGTGTCCTCCATGGGGCCATGACCGGAGCCGCCAAAGATGCTGTGATGGCTGAGTTTACGGCCAACCGGTTGTCGTTACTGGTCTCGACGACGGTTATTGAAGTCGGAGTAAACGTGCCCAATTCATCCGTCATGGTCATAGAGCACGCCGAGCGTTTTGGTCTTGCCCAGTTGCACCAACTTCGCGGCCGTGTCGGTCGTGGTGAACGTCAGTCCTATTGCATGCTGCTGCACAAGGCGCCGCTCGGCGAGACTGCATCGGCGAGGCTTAAAATGATGTGCGAGACGGAAGATGGCTTCCTGATCGCTGAGAAAGATCTAGAACTGCGAGGTGGGGGTGAAGTACTTGGCGCCCGTCAATCAGGAATGCCGGAGTTTCGTGTCGCCGACGTACCGAATTTTGAAGAGTTGCTGGGTGCCGCCAGGGATGATGCCACAATGATTCTTGCCCGAGATCCCAGCCTTGTCACAGAACGAGGCCAAGCGTTGCGGGCCCTGTTGTATCTTTTCGAGTGCGACGAAGCTGTCCGTCTGTTTAGGGCGGCTTGATCTGACTTCACGACCTTTCGTTTGAACGCTTGCGGATTTCATCACGGCGCATCGGCATACGATCGATCTCGTTGAAGATATCAACTGCAGCAATTGGAGCCGGACTATCGAGCTTAATGCCACCGTCTTTACCAAGCAAAAGAATACGGAAGCTTCCTTCACTCGCACGGAAGCGCGAACGCAAAGCCGCCCCACTCATGCCGGGACCTGCGCCCAGGTCATGTGACATGGTGGAGCCGATGACGTAGATAACGACAACGTCACGATCGAGGAAGTTCGTCCGATTGCCGTTGATGATGCCTTTCTGACGAACGAAACGAGCGTCACTGTCCGTTGGCGAAAACACAATGATTGGTCGTTTCTTCCATTGGTAGTCAGACATGGCCGATGCATTCGTCACTGGCAGTATCAGGGCGGCCAATGTTGCGAGCGCCGTCCGTCGACTCATCCGAGTTGTAGAAACCATGGCAAACCGCCTGAGCTAAGCGAGGATAATCTTCTCTATCGGCAAGATTCACTGCCGTCCATCCAATGTCAGAATAACAGTCGACGGAAGAGTTCGACTGGACCTCACCGCTGCTGAATTCACTGACGCGAAAATAGCGGTTGGCCTGAAGGCACTTTTAGAGCCTCAATTGCTCGCCGCGAACCTGATACAGAGCCAACGCAGTTGCCACCGCGAGATTAAGGCTGTCGAGAGTATTTACCATGGGAATCTTGACGAGTCGCGAGCATGCACGAGCTGTTGTCTCAGTTAATCCCGGCCCCTCACTGCCCATAACCAGAAGTCCAGGTCCCCGATAGGGAACGTGCCGGAAGTCCTCAGTCGCGGAAAGGTGGGTACCTATGGCATCACCGCACCACTGCCCCATTAACGAGCGCAGATCGTCCTCGGACATTCGCACCAGCGGAATCGCAAAAACTGACCCCATCGTTGCTCGCACACAGTCGCGGGCAAATGGATCGCAACACGTTCCCGCCAAAATGATGCCGGCGGCGCCGACGGCATGAGCCGTCCGCACGATTGTACCAAGATTGCCAGGGTCACGAATTGCCTCCAATGCCAGCCACGTGGCATCAAGCGTGACCAATTCAGGCACAGGCGCGTCCGCCCATGTTTGGCGGAATACGCCGAGCAATGTCTGCGGATTATCTTTGAGTGCGAGCTTTTCCAACACCGCTGCTGACACATCCAACACTTCGCTCCCCTGCGCGCCGGCCCAGGCAATCAAATCCCGCGCGGGACCCTGATCGGTCGCGTTTGGCCCCACGACAAGCATCTCCGGGACGTGGCCGTTTTGTTTCGCCATAATTAGAATTGACGCACCCTCTGCAACGAAAAGGCCAGTCTCTTTGCGTGTCTTGCGCATCTCCAGCGCCCGAATGGCCTTAATGCGATCATTCTGCAGCGATGAGATAACCATGCGCTCCGCTGGCTTACGCATCACCGTGATCCTCGGCCGATTGCCAGCGTACGAACAGTGACGTGCCAACTAATCGCGTCCCGTTCTCTTCAGCGATGGCCAACTCCCCAGCCTGCTGCATGCCCGAGCGGGCGGCAAATACCTCGCGCATCAGTCCATCCAGGCTCAACGCCGACGCCCGGATCGCATAGGCCGTCAGCACCAGCCGTGATCGGCCAGGAGCGAGGAGTTTGGCGCAGTCAGCGAGCAGAAGCGGCAAATCCGTGAACAAGTCCCAGAGCTCGCCTTCCGGCCCACGCCCGAACTTTGGCGGGTCAACCAGGATAGACTGATATGTCCGCCCACGCCGCACTTCGCGCGCGACAAACCTGCGTGCGTCTTCAACAATCCATCGAATTGGCGCAGCATCCAGTTGCGATGCTGTTTGATTTTCGCGCGCCCAACCGATCGCCTTTTTGGAGGCGTCCACATGCGTAACTTCGGCGCCCGCAAGTGCCGCAATCAATGTCGCGGCGCCAGTGTAGCCAAAGAGGTTCAGAACCCGAGGCTTTTCGGCAGCCGTGCCTGACGACTTTAGTCCGGCAAGTCCGGCCTGCATCCATTGCCAGTGCGGCAGTTGCTCCGGAAACACGCCGAGATGACGAAACGCCATCAATCGCGCTTTGATTGTCACCCCTTCGACATTGATATCCCAACTATCAGCTACTGGTGTCGCCAGTCGCCATCGTCCCTTTTCGTCATCGTCATCGGCCGCAAATATTGCGTTCGCATTAACCCAGAGTTTAGGATGTCGCGGCTGCCAAAGTGCCTGCGGTTCCGGCCGATCAACCGTTACGCGACCAAACCGCTCCAACTTCCGTCCCTTGCCGCTGTCCAACAGCGCATAGTCGGGAAAACCTTGTGTCGCTATCACTTGCAGCGACGGCTGGTTCAAGTTTTTGGAAGAGTGCAGCATTCGGATCTCAATACATTTCCAATTGGACGGGCGTTAGCATGAGTGGCGGCAAAGCCCAAACTGGGTTAGTCACAGGGGAGAAATTTGGACCGCGCCGGAGCAATGCTACATGAAGATCGTGATGTTAGGTGCAGGCTACGTGGGTCTCGTCTCCGGCGCGTGCTTTGCCGATTTCGGCCATGATGTGGTCTGCGTTGACACCGACACTCGGCGAGTGGCAACCCTAACCGCCGGCCAAATGCCGATTTTTGAACCCGGCCTTACGGAACTCGTCGCCAAGAATTCTAAAGCTGGCCGCCTCGCTTTCACCAGCGATCTTGAAGTCGCCGTCCGGGGCGCTGATGTTGTGTTCATCGCCGTAGGTACGCCGTCGCGCCACGGCGATGGCCATGCCGACCTGTCACATGTTTATGCTGGTGCGAAAGCCCTTGCTGCCGTCATTGAGTCCAGGACCGTCATCGTAACGAAATCCACAGTCCCCGTCGGGACCGGAGACGAAATCGAGCGTATTATTCGCGGTGCCCGCTCAGGCGAAACCATCTCGGTCGCCTCAAACCCTGAATTTTTGCGCGAAGGCGCTGCCATTGAAGATTTCAAACGGCCCAATCGGATTGTGATTGGCGCCAACGATAGTCATGCCAAGGACGTGCTGACCAACGTCTACCGTCCTCTGTTCTTGAATCAGGCACCACTGATGTTCACAGCCCGCCGCGCCGCTGAACTGATTAAATACGCCTCCAACGCATTTCTGGCCGTCAAGATTACGTTCATCAACGAGATGGCCGACCTATGCGAGGCAACCGACGTCGACGTCCAGGACGTGGCGCGCGGCATTGGCCTCGACCAACGCATCGGTTCGAAATTCCTGCACGCCGGCCCAGGGTATGGCGGTTCCTGCTTCCCGAAGGATACGCGTGCCCTGCTGCAAACCGCTCGTGACCTCGGCGTTTCCGCGCGTATTGTTGAAACGGTCGATCAGGTCAATACCGTGCGCAAACGCGCAATGGCGCGCAAAGTCGTCGCAGCGTTGGGCGGCGATGTTCGTGGCAAAACCATCGGCGTTCTTGGATTAACCTTCAAACCCAACACCGATGACATGCGCGAAGCGCCGTCAGTGCCATTGATTGCGGCCCTTGGAGATCAGGGTGCCAGAGTGCGGGCATACGATCCTGAAGGTATGGCCGAAGCTAAGAAACTCATGCCTGATGTCGCCTATGCCGAGAGTTCATATGCATGCGCTGAGGGTTGTGATGCGCTCGTGATCGTTACAGAGTGGGATGCATTTCGCGCACTCGATCTCGCCCGTATCAAACGTGCACTTAAGCGGCCAATCATGATCGATTTGCGCAACATTTATCGACTTGAGGATATGCGCCGCCACGGTTTTGACTATGTCAGCATCGGCCGTCCGGCCGTGACCCAGCCCAGCACGTGAGAACTGTACCTGATGACCATCACGCAAAGCCTCGTCGAGGCCCGTTCCCTCTGCGCTAAAGTCAGTGGCATAAGGGTCGTCGAACGTGGCAATGGTACAGTGATCGACATTGCAACACCGATCGTTCGTGCTTCGGTCGCACTCCAGGGAGCACACGTGTTAAGTTGGGTACCGAAAGGCCAAACTGATTTGCTCTGGGTATCGCCACTATCGAAGCTTGGCGGCGGTAAAGCCATCCGCGGCGGTATCCCAATCTGTTGGCCCTGGTTTGGTCCTCACACGACTGATTCTACTCAGCCACAACATGGACTTGCCCGAATTGCTGATTGGTCAATTGTTGATGCCATGCATGACCAAAAGGGCGTTACGCTGGAGTTCACTTTACCGTCTGACGCATCACCAGTTCCGGGTCTAGCCCTTCCCTTAGCTGTGACTTTTCGTGCCACTTTTGGAGCCGAACTCAGTCTGGTTCTAAGCACCCGCAATTATGGATTGGAACCGATCGCTTTGACAACTGCGTTGCACACGTATTTTCGCGTCGCCAATGCATCACGCGCACGCGTCGATGGCCTCGACGGCGCAACCTATCGCGACAATGCTGATGCCGGTCGCACGAAACGGCAGTTCGGCACTTTACATCTTGAGCGTGAAACAATCGCCCTGTTTGATACAGCACCTTCAGTTCAGACCTTGACCGATCCCGTCCTGCGACGCTGGATTACCATCCAGCGCCATGGCGGTATGTCGACCGTGGTATGGAATCCTGGCGCCAACGCCGTAAGCATGGCAGATATTGCTCCTGGCGGCAGCGCTGAGTTTGTCTGTGTCGAGAGCGGTGCCATCGGCCAGTCATCCGTGACCATCCTGTCGGGCGCAACTCACCACTTGTTTGCTACATATGCCGTTACGTCCTTTTGAGGTCTTGTTACAGGCGCAGTCGCATGTCTTCACACCTTGAAATCACTGGCATCCGTGTTCGCCAACTGATGGTGCCGCTACGGCGCCCTTTGACGGTCAGTTTCGGCACCTTCAACGAAGGGCCAATGCTTGCGATCGAGTTAGAAACCAAAGGTGGCATCCCAGGCCGGATGCTCGGTTTTACGTTTCATCGGCTCGGACTGACACTATTGCCACCGATTCTAAAGCACCTGACCGATTTCGCCAAAGGCAAGTCGTTGACCTTCGCGGGCTTGGCGGCGTTCCATGATAGCTGTCAAAAAAACCTCATGTTGATCGGTCACGAGGGCGTGACGCAGATGGCGCTGTCGATGTTTGACATGGTCATTCACGACGCCCTGGCCCGCAGCGCAGGTGTGCCCCTTTATAAATTGCTTGGTGCCGGGCCCGTGTCACTACCTGCATACAACAGCTGCGGGGGAAGCTTAGTTCCGCCTGATGCAGCGGCGAAAGAGGCCCGGGAGCTTGTTGGCGAACATGGCGGCTTCAAGCACATAAAAATTCGGCTGGGCCGGACGCACTTTAACGACGACGTCGCTGCTGTCCGCGCTGTCCGGAATGTGATCGGACCAGAGATGGCCGTCTCTGTGGATTTCAATCAGGCGCTGCCAGCGCATCGCGCTTATCAAATCTGCCGTGCACTCGACAACGAGAACCTCGCATGGATCGAGGAGCCCGTCACTTATGACGACTACGAACTCCAGGCCCGTCTGGCTGCCAAGTTAGTCACGCCGCTGCAGACGGGTGAGACAATGTGGCATTGGCGGGTGGCCGCGCGCGCCATGCAGATGCGAGCCTGCGACTACATCATGCCGGACATTCTGCGCATCGGCGGGGTCACGGGCTGGTTGCGCGTTGCGCAAGCCGCCGCGTTGACGAGCACGCCGATGTCATCACATTTATCGCCTGAGTTTTCTGCGCACGTACTTGCAGCCACGCCGACCCGGCATTGGCTGGAGTTCATGGATTGGGGGCAGGACTTGCTGGAAACTCCACTATTGCCGCACCAAGGCTTGGTCCGTCCGAACGAAACACCAGGGGCTGGTGTGGATTTTCGGGAGGCCGCGCTGGCGAAATGCATTGTACAGATATAATGTGGCCGTTGGCAGCAGTCGGGTATGGCGACTTTTGAATCTCAGGCCTGGACTTCTTGCGCCCGATAGGGTCAACCACACGAAAGGGTCGGAGCTTCCGACCGGCTTCAGGTTCAAAAGCGAATTTGAGCCGCAGACGAGGGATACGAGGTAATGTCCGCACTGATTGAGGCTAACGGCCTGCGGAAGAGCTTTGGCACTTTGCGAGCTGTCGACGGCATCTCACTGAGAGTGATGCCGGGGGAAGTACTGGGCTTTCTCGGACCGAACGGCGCTGGTAAATCCACGACGATGAAAATGCTATCGGGATTTCTTGAACCTGATTTCGGCACGGCGCGCATAGCGGGTTTCGACGTCAGCACATATCCGCGTGACGCTAAAGCCAAACTCGGTTATCTCCCAGAGGGCGCACCTGCGTATTCAGAAATGACGCCGCTCGGATTTCTTCAGTTTATTGCAGCTGTCCGTGGCTTAGTTGGTGCGGCTGCCAAAACGGCGATTGATCGGGCGGTCGAGAAAACGGCGTTGGGTGCCGTTCTCTATCAGAGCATCGAAACGCTTTCCAAGGGATACAAGCGCCGGGTCGGTATCGCCCAGGCGATCTTACACGATCCTGCCGTCTTGATCATGGACGAACCGACCGATGGTCTTGATCCGAACCAGAA
>JAYSUN010000565.1:0-3181 GCA_043719045.1 Hyphomicrobiaceae bacterium
TGCTGGACGTGCTGGACCGCCCGTTACCAGATCCTATTGCCGGCGAGATCGGCGATGTCGCCGTGTACCGCAAACCTTGCGGGACGACTGCCGGCACCATCAAGACCATGTATGGCGGTCCCGACGGCGGTTACCCGTACCAGGATGACTACACCTGGACGACATGGGACAGCCCGCCGGACTGTATTGTCCCAGGCCAGTGCCCGCCACCGCCGCGGCCGATGTGCCTAGCTGCTGCTGCAGGCGATCCTGTCTGTGATGAAACATCTGGTGATTTGCTCTTCCCAGTCGCCATTGGCGGGCAGGTGCCTTTTGATCGGGCTCGTGTCACCTCAGCGACGAGCGGCGTTTCGATCCCCGGCGGTAGCAGCATACCTCTAACGCGTCCTGCACTGATGCTGCGCCTGAAGGGTCTGCTGCCGGGCCGAAGCGCGACCATCGACGTCTGCGGATTTGATGGTGCAGCCCAGGCGGGCGGGCAACCCTATGACTGCTGCAAGGCAACGATCTTTGCGGTCGCGCCGCCTATTCTCTGCGTGAAGAAGTGAGGCCAGAACCATGATGTGCAAACCATCCAGGATGCCGCCACAAGTGTTCAAATCATTCTGCACGGCGTTTGCTTTAGTGCTGACCGTCATCACATTCACGCTGTCTGGTCAGGCAAGCGCGCAGATCATTCCTCGGCCTAAAGGCCCACCGAGTGCCGCCTGCTTTAAGCCCGAGATCACGGTCGTGTGCGGGCCTGATGGCACGGTCGTCGTGACTGTGAAAACAGCCAGTGGAGTGTACAATCCGGACCAATTAGAAGTCTCGTCGCTGACGCCGGGCGTCACCGTCAACCCAGCTAATGTCAACTTCATAAGCAGCGGCGGCGTGACCAAGTTCACCCTGATTGGTGCGAAGCCCGGCAGTAAAGTTTCACTTCAGGTCAACGGCACGCAATACGGCAAAGGCAGTTTCGCGTCAGCCGATCTGTGCTGTTCGCAGCTCATCGAAGTGCCGATTCCCGATGCGGTCTGCAGCAAGCCGCCAAAGTTTGCAATTGACAAAACCTGTGAGGCGTGTCGGCCCGGCGTTGATTGCAAGTGTAAGATTACGGTGACTTCCAGCGACAAAACGTCAGTCTATCCCGGCAATTTGACCGTGACTGAGACGTTGACCCAAACCTCGGGCAGCCCGGTGCTAATCACCGGTACCAGTTCGGCTCAGCCGTGGGTTTGCGCGCCAGCGACACCTACGCCCGGCCCGTTGAAGTGCGACATCAACGGTGCCGCTCTAGCGGCCAATTTAAACACGTCCGTAATCGACGTTACGATAAAGATACCCGCCGACGCCAAGGGCGTGAAGAACTGCGCTAATCTACCGGCCAATAAGAACGATGGGCCGTGGTCCGAAATCCCGACCCGGTCTTGCAGCAACATTGTCGTTAAGCCGGACATGCCGCAACTCGAAGTGACAAAGAAGCAAAGCGGTGGCGACTGCTCGCCGGGTGGTCTCTGTCAGTTCACGATTGTCATCAAGAATCCTTCAACGACGCTGCCAGCCAATGGCTCTATCCCGATCACTGAGGATATGGGCGTGGCGGGCAATGTCTTGTCGATGACACCACCGCTCTGTACGCCGACGCCTGCGACGGTGCCGTTCACCTGCAACGCCAACGTCAATCTTGCCCCTGGGCAGTCGCAAACTGTGGTGCTCGCACTCAGCATTCCGATGTCAGCTGGTGTTCCGACGTCCGGAGCGAGCTTCAAGAACTGTTTTGGCGTCGATACGGCCGTCACCAACACGCCGGGCAAAGGCGGCGGTACGACTACAGTGTCTGAGGGTTGCGCCACCTTCACGTCGTGCGGCTTTTCCTGTCATATGCAAAAGGAGGTTTTAGGCAGTCTGACGATTGAAAAAACCGCAAAAACGGCGGCATGCCAAAAGGGCGAGCCTTGCACGTTCTCGATCAAGATCTCCAACACGTCAGGCGTGGCGGTCCCGACACCGTTGAGCTTCATCGACAAACTGCCAGTCGGAGCCGCCAATTATGTTGGCATCACGCCGTCCCCGTGGAGCTGCGGGCCGGTCAACGGTGCTGCGTCGAACTTTCCGCATACGATGGAATGCAAACACCCGCCGGGTACGACAATTGCTCCCGGCCAATCGATGACCGCTGACGTTACGTTCACGATCAAGCCGGGATTCACGGGATCGACGCTGCAGAATTGTTCAGTTCTAAACGTCAAGGGTTGGGAAGGGCAGCTGCCGTCATCGTCGCGCATCGCCAGTGCCGCAAACACCCCGAAGTTCGAAGTGGATCAGCTGCGCCACTATCTGTTAATGCGCAACATTGAGCCGAACTCGGCGGAAGCCGCCAAGTTCTCGCAAGCTCCGTCCGCAGCACCTGCAGCCGCGCCGCCGTCTCCTGCCTGGACGCCTGACGATAAGAGCTGCGCATCGGTCAACGTGCCGCAGACGACCAGCCGGATCAATCCGACGACGGTCGCCGTTGTCGCTGCTGTCGCTGCTGTCGCAGCTGGCGCTATCCTTATTCCTAAGATCGTCAAGGCGGATAAGCCGACCGATAACAGAACAGACAGCAATAGTTGTCCGCCTGGAACGCAGCGGACGACTGGCGCATGTAGCCGCGTTGTTGTCGATAGGCCTGGTAGATGCGATCTGGCCAGTGCTGTTCCGCAGGGCAATACCTGTGCCTGCCGTTACGAAGGTGCTGCGTTGGTGTCGGCAACGGTATGCGCCTGTCCGCGCGGAATGAGGCCGGACCGCAAGTCGCGAGCCTGCATTGCCGATAAGTCACCGAATGAATGCGCAACCGGTCAACGCTGGAATGGGCGGGCCTCGTCCCAATCAATGATGGTCCGCCGAAATGCAGCAATGGTCAGGGCGGAGCGACGCAGCGGCCGACGGCGGCATTGAAGACCGCTGGCGCGCTGCATTTTGTGCGGAGGTCAATGCACTGGCCATTGCGCAGGAATTGCGGGGCCTGGCAGCGCGGCCCAACATCGACGCACTTGGCGCCGCGCAGAACTTGGCCTGTGCTGCACTTCGGCGCGTTATCGACGCATTTGCCGCCACGCAGAACTTGGCCATTGCTGCACTTCGGCGGGAGATCGACGCATTTGCCGTCACGCAGAACTTGGCCATTGCTGCATTTCGGTGGAAGATCGACGCATTT
>JAYSUN010000566.1:0-3180 GCA_043719045.1 Hyphomicrobiaceae bacterium
ATCGAGATGTTGTCCGGCGAGCGAACGAAAGCCATCCGGCCGTCGCGCGGCGGGCGGTTGATGATCACGCCTGCTTTCATGAGTTTGTCGCAGGTGGCATAGATGTCATCGACCTCGAACGCCAGATGGCCGAAATTGCGACCACCCGTGTAGACTTCGGGATCATAGTTGTAAGTCAGCTCCAACAAGGGCGCGCGGTGTTCGTGACCGGCTGTTGCGTCAGCTGGGGCCGCCAGAAAAACCAGCGTGAACTTACCTGCCGGGTTGTCGATCCGGCGGGTTTCAATCATGCCCATTTTGTTGCAGTAAAAATCCAGCGAGGCTGGTAAGTCGGTCACACGGACCATGGTGTGCAGATAGCGCATGCGGGGTCTCCAGACGGGTGCAGATGAGGCTGCAAAGCAGTTGCCGTGTTGTGCCCGACCACCCGCCCACGCACAAGCGTGGTCGTCGCGCTGTTCCTTGCGGAACTTTGTCCGCCTGCAAGAAATGTTTAAGATCAGCTAATTCACAAGCAACTTTGGAGTGCCCCATGCTCAAAAACATTACAGCCGTCACTCTGGCTCTGGCCGTCGCCATGTCAGCCAGCACCTTCGCTGACGCCAGAAACCCCGGTGGCGGCGGTGGTCAAGGCAACAAGCCCACGCCTGATCAGGGTGACAAGGGCGGCAAACGCGGAGGTGGTGGCGGAGGAGGTGGCGGAGGTGGCGGTGGCGGCCGGAACAAGGCAGCGCTCTCCGAGACCGAAACAAAGTGCACAGCGCCCAAAATCCCGAAGTGTTCGACGGAAACCGGCACCAAAGTCTGTTCCTGCGTCGTGCCGAAACGCTAACCACGCAGCCGACACTTCGGATCACGTGCGTTGTGGTCGCGTTGCAATCCCGGTCGGAAGTCGACACAGTTTCACCACGCAGCGGCGTTGGCTTTGACCAAGTTGCCGTCGCTGCGAATTGAACACTGAGTGCTCCCGATGTTTCTTCGCGCCGCAACGCAACCGCTGTCAACAGCCGCCAGATCTGGTCATGCGGCCGTGCGCGCATGGATCTACAGTGTGGCAGTCCTTGTGTTGCTTATGGTCACCGTCGGCGGCGCGACGCGGTTGACGGGCTCGGGCCTGTCGATCACCGAATGGAAGCCGCTGATCGGCGCGATGCCTCCGCTCGACCACGCCGACTGGATCGAGGCATTCGAAAAGTATCGCCAGATCGCGCAATACAAACTGATCAACAAGGGCATGAGCCTGGAGGCGTTCCAGGTCATCTTCTGGTGGGAGTGGGGTCATCGGCAACTCGGCCGCGTCATCGGGCTGGCGTTCCTGTTACCATTGTTGACGTTTGCCGCCATGAACATGATCCCGGCCGGGGTGCTGCCACGGCTGCTTGGATTGTTTGTGCTGGGCGGGCTGCAAGGCGCGATGGGCTGGTACATGGTTCAGTCGGGCCTCACCGACCGGATCGATGTCAGTCAGTATCGGCTGGCCGCGCACCTCACCTTGGCGGCCGTCATCTTTGCAGGCCTGATTTGGACGGCACTCGATCTCTCGCCGCGGGCTGCGCGGGTCCGCTTGAGGACAGTGCCGCGCGGCGCAGTCAGACTTGCGACCGTTCTCGTGGCTCTGGTGTTTGGTCAAATTTTTCTGGGTGCTCTGGTTGCCGGCATGAAAGCAGGACTGGCCCACAACACATGGCCGTTGATGGACGGCAAACTCATTCCGAACGGTTTGCTGGCGATGAGCCCATGGTGGATCAACGGTTTTGAAAATGCGCTGACGGTGCAATTCAATCATCGCATGGTCGCGTATCTGCTGGCAGGCCTCGGACTGTGGCAGGGCGTGTGCGTGGCGCGAACTGCGGACGACGAACAAGCCCGTGCATCGGGCTGGCTATTGGCCTTGGCGATCGTGGTCCAGATCAGCGTTGGCATCTGGACGCTGCTGCTCGCCGTACCGCTTTGGCTTGGCCTCGTGCATCAGGCGCTGGCCATGATCGTGCTCGGCATCGCCGTGTGGCACAGCCATGCCGTCGCTCGCGCCTGACCGATGTCACTGCCGGATGCGGACACCGAAGCGGACACTGTCGACGGTATAGTCGCCACCGGCTGTCGGCGTGTTGAAGTTCACGTGAGAGTATTTGCTCGACAGCGTCGTGGTCCGGTTGAGGAAGTACTCAAGCCCAAGCTCGCCGGTGGTTTCTTGCTCCGTGAGCGAGATGCCGCGAAAGTCGGTGATGCTGTGACGGACAGCCGCGGTCGCAATCAAATGGCGTCTAAAGGCATGACGTCCCTCGATGCCGAAGGTCCTTGCGGTTGAGCCACTTTGACCAACCGTCGTCGAGTCGTTGAAGTCCGTCTTGGCCGTAAACAACAGTGATGACAGTTCATTGATGCGCCAGCCAAGATTGGCGTCGACAATCAAGCCGCCGACGTCACTCAAACGGCTGTCATCCGGCCGTTGCACACCATAACCTACTGCGACTTCGCCGCGCCAGGTTTTACCGGTGTTGCCGAACGAGACGCCAGTCAACGCGCGAAGGCCCTTGCTGTCGCGGCTGATGTTGTCTGTTGGTGCCTGCTTGTAGACACGGTCATTGAGCGCGACTTCGGTGAAGGCAAACAGCGTCGGTGTGAATTCCCATGTGACGCGCGCGGCCGTGCCACGCTCAACGACGTCACGCTGCGTGTTGTTGATCATGCTGCCGCTATTGGTCGTCACCGGTCCGTAGTTGATCTCGGTCACCGAGCCGCGCAGCTGAAACGCCAGCCGATTGATCCGATGGTTGAGTGCGACCGCTGCGCGATTGGTCGTGATGTTGGCACGCTCGCGCGCACTGTCGACGGCGTCGCGGGCCTGGCGTCCCTCTTGATCGAGCTGGTGCGAGACCAAGCTCTCCAGATTGGTCCGTTTCGAGAAATCATAGCGGCCACGGGCTTCGACGGCATACGCCCTGTCATTCTCGGTGGCGAAACCCGGAAATGCCGAGGCCAAGCCTGTGGCCTTCAATTCGACGGCGTGGACTCGCCAGTTGGTGACTGCGCGCACGGTTGGGCGCACATCAAAAACACCTGCCGCCTCTGTGTTGGAACTGCGGCGGATGTTGCTGGTGGCACCAAGGCCGAATTCGACTTCCGGGAACACGATCCACGAGCCGCGACGAATGCCGAGGGGATCGTAGGGTTCAAAGC
>JAYSUN010000567.1:0-3176 GCA_043719045.1 Hyphomicrobiaceae bacterium
CGTGATCGCGTTGCGAGCCGGGTAGAACCGCTTCATGAAACGTATCTTGCTTGTATAGATGTACCTGATCGCTGACTTCGTGCTTCCTGTCCCGGCCGACGCCCCAACCTTGTGGAACACGACGCTGTCGCGCGCGTAGCCGAGCCTCCACGAGTGTGTTTTGCTACGGCGGCCACGCTCGGCCCAGTCGATTTCTTCGTAGTACAAAAAATAGTCTTCCTGCATCAGGCCCACGTCGTCGACGAATGCTTTGCTCACCAACATCGAGGCACCCGCAACGTAGTCGAGTTGCGACTCGACTTCGCTTTCCGAAACCTCCTTTGCTTCGGCGGCAGTCTTGCCCCACCCGACGGGTGTGACGCTGGTTGTCCATGCCGAGAAACGGCAACCTCCTAAAACCTGCACGTACTCTGGGCGGCTGTGGTACAGCAGGGTGGAGCCCACGATGCCGTAGCAAGGGTCACTGTTCGCCTTCACCAGCAGGGCGCCCAGCGCAGACGGTGCCACTGCGGTGTCGTTATTCAGAATCCAAAAAAAGTCCGCATCGCCTCGTTCAAGTGCGTACCGAATGCCGACGTTGTTGCCGCCCGCATAGCCCAGGTTGGAACCGGTTTGAATCAGCACCACCGTGCCTGCGGCAGGGCTCGGGTGGTGCCAAGCGGTGCCGTCGTTAGGAAGCTCGAGCAGGGGGCGTGGTGGGCACGCGGCGCGTTGCTTCAACTTCAGTTCGGCGGACGCAGGTGCTGAATCGTCCGCTCGGCCCGATGCCCAGTCTCGCAGCCGCATGATCGAATCATCGGCCGACGCGTTGTCGCAGATCACGAGTTGGAACGGCGTTTCGTCCAGAGCCAACACGCTCTCGGCACAGGCGATGGTGTCCGCTGCGCCGTTCCAGTTCAGTACGATGACGTAGACCATAGCTTTTGAACATGTGGACTGAGCGGCTTGCTGCGATGACATTGACGCCGCGCGCGGCGTCAACTGACGGGGGGAGGCAGACATGTGGCGATTCGGGCAAGTTGCCGGGCTATGGCGCGAGCAGATGCCTTGCTTACCGCGCTGAAGTATCGAACAACGTGATCTGCACCACGGTCTGCGGAGTCACGAAAGAACTTGTCCCAAGGCAAGGGTGGTTCGTGTGAGACTGATGAGCGGTCTGATTTGGAAAGCATCTCGCGCGGTCGAATTGCAGGCTCGCATTGCTGCGAAGCGAAGGGGAAGCTGCCCAATGCAACTCGATTGCGACACGTTGCTGACGTACCGCACATTGAAGAATCCAGGATAAACATGAACAAGAACGTTGTCAGGACAATCGGCAAAGGCCTGAGATTTTTGCAGAACCTGCGGCTCGTCGACCAGCGAAAGCTGTATCGCCTTTGGGAGGAAAACCACCTCCGACAAGTGTTCGAGCGGTACGACGTTGATTGCGTCTTCGACGTTGGAGCGAACTACGGACAACATGCCGAAATGCTCAGGAGGCGCATTGGCTTTCGTGGGCTGATCATCTCGTTTGAGCCCACTCCGGAAGCGGCCGCCGTGCTGCGCGAAAAGGCAGCGCGAGACCCGAAGTGGGTGATTCAAGAGATGGCAGTCTCCACCCATGATGGCGAGCAGACATTCAACTTGATGAACGACTCAGAGTTCAGTTCGTTGAGCGCTCCGAAGACCGACGAAACCTCATTTTTTGGCTACAAGAACTCGGTGCGGCGGAGCGTCATTGTCAAAACAGAGTCGCTGAAGACGGCCCTGGCGAGACTTCAAAGCCAGTACGGTTTTGAACGCCCATTTTTGAAGCTGGACACTCAGGGCTTCGACGTAGAAATCGTCTCGCACGCAAAAAACGACATGCCGCGTTTCGTCGGGCTTCAGAGCGAATTGGCAGTGACACGCTTGTACGAGAGCTCGGTTGACTTTCGCGAGGCGCTTACTCTTTACGAAAGCTGCGGGTTCAAATTGAGTGCGTTTGTACCCAACAATGCAGGGCACTTTCCGATCCTCTTGGAAACCGACTGCATCATGATCAGATCGGACTTGGCCCATCCCGAAAAGATGGCGTCATGAGCTGGTAACGTTGCATGGTTTGATCGCCGCTCGGATGTAGTTCGCACGAAGGATTGAAACCTCTCGGTGCCGGTAGCGGTGCAGTCAACGAAGCGTTACGGCGATCCACTCCACCCCCTTGGCAAGGGCAAATCCCGCTGGCCAAAATATCAAAGTTTGCAGTTCAAGGCGCGCGTTGTTCAAACCGTGCTTGGCGTTGAAATACAACGTCAGCAGGACCGACGGCACATTGCGGCAAGACACGGCAATCAGTGAGCCGATGAAGCCGCCGAAGTGGTAGCCCAGCGGGATCAGCGTGAAGGTGGCAACCAGCCGCACCACATTCAGCGGCACGAAGTAGCGGGTCTGGCCCAGCGCCAGGTACACCTGCTGCACCAGCGTGTAGCGCGAGAAAATCATGCCCAGCGACAGGATCTGCAGCATCAGCCCAGCATCGGCATAACGGGCGTCGTAGAGCGTGCCGATCAGCAGGTGCGCGCCGCCGAACAAGAGCCCGGAGCTGACCAGAATGACTGGGTCGACTTTCCAGCGCAGACGAAAGTATGCGGCGGGCACGCCGGCTGGGTTGTTGCGTGCCACTTCGCTGAATGCGGGCAGCATCACCTTGTCAAACAATTGGCCCAAGATCATGTCGAGCGCGCCCACCAGCGAAAGCGCGATCGAGTACAGCCCCAACAGTGCCGCGTTGGCATAGGCCGCCAGCATCAAGCGGTCGCCGTTGTTCGCGAACACCGTTACGGCCGAAGACAGGGCCAACCACTTGCCGTAAGAGAACACTTCGTGCACCGAAGCCTTGTCCCACCTGAACCGATTTCGGGCCCCAGGCATCCACACATGCGAAAGCACCGCCGCCAGTCCCGACGACATCATCGACCCGATCACCAATGCCCAAATGGAACCGGTCCACCATGCCAGCAAGATCATGCAGATCAACCCAAAAATCTGCCCCCACAAGTCGAGCAGAAAGATCGGCCGCATTTGAAAATTGCGGTTGCACGTCAGCGCCAAGGTCGAAGAGAGTCCGCTGATCACCGGCTGGAAGCCGGTGGCAATCAGCAGCCAGGGCAGCAAGGGGTCACCGTAGGTGCTCTGCGACGAAATCAAATTCCAATGCC
>JAYSUN010000568.1:0-8952 GCA_043719045.1 Hyphomicrobiaceae bacterium
CGATGCCAAACATCGATCTTGGATTGCAAGGCATCGCGCTGGCCCAACAAGTGCCGATTGACTGGACCGAGGTCATGAAGCAATCCGTCAAGGCCGGCAAAGAATTGCTGCGATGTCACGCCGGTTCCAGGCAACACGTCACGCACGATAAAATCGTGCCAGACATCGGCGATGTTCAGTCGGCCAATGGAAATGCGATCAGGCATGCGTGGGCTCCGGCAGGGCGAGGTAGGTCGCGCGTTGCTACCGGGTATTGACTGGGGGTCAAGAGGCATAACCCATCCGTGGTGTCACACGTCAAGGAGTGGCTACCGGCGCAAGGGGGCGGTTGTCTCAACCAAGGCTTGAATGAGCAGGCTCATGGCCTGTGATTTGGTCGCGCCTGACCGCTCAACGAGCACGACCCGCCTTGTCAGCCGCGGTTTCAGCGGTCGCACGATCAACCCAGGTTGTGAAGTTCGCACCAGAATTTGAGGGACGATTGCCGATCCGAGCCCTGCGGCAACAGCTCCTTTGATGGCCTCCAAGTGTTCAATACGCATCGTCTGATCAGGCACAAGACCTTCGGCCTCGAACCAGGCTCGGGTCAGTTCACTCAGGATCGCCGTTCGCCCGTCGGTGATCAGGGGTTGTTCGACAATATCGGAAGGCGAAATGACTGAAGGCGTATTCGTCAAGGTTGCCGGCAGAATGGCAACCAGATCATCATCCAGCAACCATGTGCTTTGCAATTGCGCCAGCTCAACCGGAAGCGTGACGATGGCGAGATCGAGATCGTTCGATCGGACGGCCTGGGCCAATTCGCGCGACGTCCCAATATCGACCATCATCTGCAATGTTGGATGTTCGGCCTTTACCTTGCGCAACGCGGGTCCGGCAATGTGGATCAGCGTTGTGGTGCTCATGCCTGCACGGACGCGGCCGACGGCTCCGTCGCGATGGCGGCGCATGACCCCGAGGGCCGCCTCCTGCTCACTCAAGATGCGTTTTGCCCGCTCAAACAGATCTTGACCCGCGGGAGTCAGCCTGAGCGGCCGACTGTCGCGATCAATCAAGATGACGCCACAGCGACCTTCAAGCTCACGAATCTGCAGACTGATCGCAGGTTGTGTCAGATGCAGGATGCGCGCTGCACTGCTAAAACCGCCACTCTCAATGACAGCAACGAAGGACTGCAATTGGTCTGGATTCAAATTTCGCATCGTTGCACCTTCAGTGTCATAAGCACACCTCATATCTGTAATCACCAGATTTCATTGGATGACCACAGAGGAATTCGGCATGTTGGCCGCATCGAAGGTAAATTTCTCGATGCGGCGTATATGGTACGAGAGATTTGCAAAGCAGAGACGCCCCTCTTTGCTAATTTTCAAGTTATATCCCTACGTTGCACAACCGCCCTTGCTCGCTTGGGCGGTTGTGTGCGTTTTGGCTGGCTGAGATCATCGCTGCCAGTTTGCATGAGACAGTCGTAGGTTGGTTGATCAGTTTCCAAACTGTCGATCCAATCACCTCGTCCCATTGGATTTTTATTACTTCGAAGACTTGGTCGACATCCGATATCGATGAAGGAATGCAACTGTCCCAATGTGACGTGCCCATGTATGCTCTCGTCGTGGGATCAACGGTACGTTTGGATAAGGTGTTCGGCGATGACAAAGTCGAAGCAAGGCCAGTTCTGGGACGAGCGCTACCGCGAGGCAGGTTTCTCATTTGGCGAAGTTCCGAATGCGTTTCTGGCCGCGCAGCGTTCACTGTTTAAAGTCGGCATGCGTGCTTTTGTGCCGGGTGATGGGGAAGGCCGCAACGGTGTGTGGCTCGCGGACCTGGGACTGAACGTGACGACCGTCGATGCATCCGCCATTGGAGTTCACAAGGCCAAGCATTTGGCGGCTGAACGCGGCGTCACCATCAATGCGCACGAGGCCGATCTCGAGACTTGGACTTGGCCGGAAGGCGAGTTTGACTTTGTGGTCTCGATCTATCTGCATTTCCCGCCGTTGTTGAGAGCGCGCATGCATCGGCGGATGCTTGACGCATTAAAGCCAGGCGGCATGATTTTTCTTGAGGGTTACTCGTTACGCCAACTGGTCTATCGCGCGGCCGGAAGTATTGGCGGTCCGATTGATCCAGGCATGCTGTTCGAGCCTCGCGACATCGCCAAAGATTTCCGTGGTGCCGACATCCTTCGGCTTGAGGAAGAACGTGTGACCCTCGATGAAGGCAAGCGGCATCGCGGCGCGTCAGCCGTCGTCCGCATGATCGCTAAGCTGCCTGAGCATCCGTGAGGGTGCTCGATGTTTGTCCCGAAGAAAGCGCCCATGAAAACACCCATGCCGCTCGCGGCCGATACCGAAGTGCATTCAGCAGAGGTGCGATTACCGTCGCGCTTTGAAGCCATCGAGGCGCGCATGGATGCCATTGCGGCACATCGAGCTGTGGTGCCAGCAATGGCGATGACCGAACTTCTTCTCTTGAGTTGCGAGGTCATGAGCCTTTGGGTCGAGTCACGTGGCCAAGTGCCAACACATGACACCAAAGAGGGGTTTCGGTTACTCGCATTGCAACGGCAAGGTGCCAAAGGCGAGCCGAGTTTCAATGCGTGCCGTGAGACGGCGCGAGAGTTGGTCTTTCATCACAATCGGATTCTCGACGAGCCGGACCACCGGGACACCGACAAGCGCATCAAGCTGGCTGCGATGGTCGCAAAGCATCTCTGCTTGTTCGTGGAAGGCAAGATGCAAGTCGAGGGGCTCGGCGCGTTCTGCTGCGCGGCAAAACCGATGCGGGCCGATGGGCAGTAGCAACCGGCGCCAATTTTCGCGTCGCGTCAGAAACTCGCACAGCGACGCGCCAACGCCGCGATCCGCAGCACCATGGCACTATTTGGTTTTGCCAGTTCGTCAATGACCGTGAAGTGATTGGCACCCGGTATCAGCACGCATTCCGCAGGAACTGCTGCGGCGCTCCACGTCCGCGTCATGTCCAGGCTTTGGCGGATAAACTCCGGGCTCTCGTCACTGCCGACCGCAGCGGTCAGCCAGATGTCCGTGCGTGGAATAGGCCAAAAGAGTGGGCTGACCGCCCGTGCACTGGCCTCGGTTTCCTGCAATGCCACACCGATGCTGGTCAGCCGCAAAGGCGCGATCTCGAACACGCCGGATATGGCATAGCCGGCACGCACGAGATCAGGTGGAACAGCGGCAATGCGCGACCAATCCGTTGCCAGCATAGCCGCAGTCAAGTGTCCGCCGGCGGAGTGGCCAGTGACAACAGGGCGCTGCCCAGTTTTGGCGTAGAGTGCGACTAGGAAGTCCCGGATGTCCGCGATGATATCGGCAATCCGTACTCCCGGTGCGAGACGGTAGGACGGCATGGCATAGGCAATGCCATTGTCAAGCAGGCCACCGGCCGTAAACGAGAAGTCGCTCCGGTCGCGGGCCTGCCAGTAACCGCCATGGATGAAAACGGCCAGCGGTGTTTGACGATCTGAGTTGGACGGCCAAAACAGATCGTAGCGTTGGCGCGGGTCGATGCCATAGGCCAAACCGAGTTCCACCTTGACGCGTTGGCGAAGATCTGCGGATTGAGCCTGCCACCGGGGGCCGAACGTTGCACTGTCTGCAACACGCTTACCGTTATTGTACTCGCTTTCATAGTCAATGCTCATGCTTGTCCCATCTGACTTGGTTTCCTGTAGCGTGTGCCTTGCAAGCCCCGCCCACTTTGCCAACTGAAACGATCATGACCGCGCCCGCAAAATCCCACAAGCCCGCTAAAGTCCAATCAATTTCGGCAATGGCGCCAAATCCGAAAACCTCTGAGTCTTGCCCTGCAAGGTGGTGGCGCGCACGGGGCGTATAGCTGGGGCGTGCTCGATCGTTTGTTGGAAGATGACCGGATCGTGATCGAGGCTATCTCGGGATCCTCCGCCGGCGCCATGAATGGTGTGGTGCTGGCGGAAGGTCTGGTTGAAGGCGGCAAAGCCCGAGCGCGCCAGCAACTCAGTGATTTCTGGCGCGCGGTCAGCGATGAAGCTCGCAGCGGTCCGCTCGAGCGCCGGCTTGGGATATGCTTTCGTCAACCTGGAGCCTGGATCAGAATCCGATGCTCGCAGCGTTCGAGTTTTTCACTCATGCCGTCTCGCCGTATGTCTTCAATCCGATGAACGTCAATCCACTGCGTGAGCTGGTGCTGCGTGAAAACGATTTCAAACGCGTACAGGCCTGCGAGTCGATGCGGCTGTTGATTGCAGCGACCGACGTCCGTTCGGGGCGCACACGCGTTTTCTCCAATGGCAAAATCACAATTGAAGCTTGGATGGCCTCGGCCTGTCTGCCGCATCTCTTTCAAGCCGTCGAGATTGACGGCGTCGGCTATTGGGATGGTGGCTTTTCTGGCAATCCAGCGCTGACACCGTTCTTCAAATCAGACCTTGGGCACGATGTCCTCTTGGTGCAAATCAACCCGCTCATCCGCCGTACCACACCAAAGACCTCGCGCGAGTTCATCAACCGCATGAATGAAATTGCGTTCAACACCGCCTTGCTAAAGGAGTTGGAGCATATCGAGTTCGTCAATCGGGCCCTCCGCCAAGGACATATGCGTGGTCTCGGTTATCGAGAAATGCATTTACATCGAAACGGTGGCGGTCCGGATTTGGCAGCGTTGTCCGCATCCAGCAAACTCAACGCCGAGTGGGCTTTCCTCACGCATTTGCGCGATCTCGGCCGCGTCGACACCGAATGATGGCTCGCCCAGCCAAACTGTCAGTTCCTGAAGGATTCGAAACAGCGGTGGGAACGGGTCCCTAGACGGACCTGCTGCTAGCGGTTCGAATAAACCGCATTTCTGTGAAGCCACCACGAAATTGCGTGACGTCTTTGGCAATTGCTTCAGGCGCGTCATTGCCAATCAGGGACCGCGCGATGAAGCTGGCCAGTTTTGGCATGTCCGTTGGACCCATACCGAGTCGGACGATCTCGGGCACGCCCAGACGCAGGCCGTTGACATCACCAGCAACAGCGGTCGTCGGCAAACCGATTCCGCACGCAAGAATGTTTGCCTGCCGCAGCATCTTGGATGCGGCTTGCCCGCCGCCCCAACGATGCGCCTCGATGGCAAGTTGATGTGACGTGGTGCCACCTCGGGCCGCCGCGTGAACTGGCAAGCCGAGTTTGCTGAGTTCAACTGCTAGCGCCTGAGCCGTGGCTTTCATCGCAGCCCCGTACGCCGCGCCGTGCACTTTCCAGTCCAACAGCGTCATCGCCAATGCAGCCGATTTTGCCACGTCAAAATTAGCGGTCAGTCCAGGGTACGCAATCGCATCCAACCGCTCGGCCATGGCCGCATCGTTGGTCACGATCAAACCGGCAGCTGGCCCGCCGAGACTCTTGTACGTGCTCATCGTCATCAGATGTGCGCCCTCGGCCAGCGGCTGTTGCCAAGCCCGACCAGCGATCATCCCGGACATGTGGGCGGCGTCGAACAGCAGCTTGGCGTCGACGCTATCTGCGATGGCCCGTAGCTCCCGAATGGGATGCGGAAACAAGTTCAGGCTGCCGCCGATGGTGATCAGTTTTGGCTGCTCTCGTTTCGCCTGAACAGCGACAGCGGCAAGATCCACCGAGAAGACTGGCGCATCCACCGCCATCACAACCGAGCGCAAGCCATAGAGCCCGGCGCAGCCCGCTTCGTGGTGTGTCACGTGACCGCCGATGTCAGCCGAGGGGACTAGGATCGTATCGCCGGGCTTCGTCGTCGCCATGAACGCATAGAGGTTGGCCAGTGCGCCCGAACCAACGCGGATTTCTGCATACTTGGCGTCGAACACTTCGGCTGCCAGTTCAGCCGCAATGATTTCGATTTTCTCACAACCCTCCAGACCCATTTCGTACTTGTCACCGGGATAGCCGAGTGACGGTCGATTGCCCAAACCGACGGCGAGCAGACGTTCCGCTTTCGGATTGAGGGTGTTGGTGGCCGGATTGAGATTGATACAGTCGCGGTCATGAATGGCGTTGTTTTCGTCGATGGCCCGCAACAATGACGCCTCGACAGCGTCCGCACTGCTGTCGGCGGTTTCGCGTGCAATCCGCTGAACAAATGTCTCAGAGGCCTGTGGCACCCAGGCACGGTGGGCGAGTGCGGACATGAGCTGGAGTTCCTATCGATGGTGCGGCGACGCGACAAATCACATGTGATCCAGCGCGGCTTATCGCGTTCGATGGTCTGCTGTCGAGCCATGCGTTTCGCTATCCTGGCCTTGAACGGCCTCAGCCAACATGGCACGAAAGTTCAGCCCACCTGCCACGGGCGCCGAACATTGGCCCAAAGTTGCCCCCGGAGACAATAGCATGGCCGCAAAAGGTTCAGTCTTGGTGGTCGGCGCGGGGGACGCTCTAGGCGGCGCCATTGCCAAGCGCTTCGCACGTGAGGGGCACACTGTCGCTGTGGCCCGCCGCACCGCCGACAAATTGACCCCGTTGGTCGATGCGATCGCGGCCATGGGCGGCAAAGCCAAGGCCTATCCGGTCGACGCGCGCAAAGAAGACCAGATGCTCGCACTATTTGCCAGCGTTGAAGCGGAGTGTGGTCCGCTCGAAGCCGTCATCTTCAACATTGGCGGCAACGTCCGCTTTTCAATACTGGAGATGACCGCACAAAAATACCTGAAAACCTGGGAAATGGCCTGTTTCTCAGGGTTTTTGACCGGCCGCGAGGCGGCGCGGCGGTTAGTCCCGCGCGGACGTGGCAGCATTTTTTTCACGGGAGCTACGGCCAGTCTTCGCGGCGGCAATGGCTTTGCCGCTTTTGCCGGTGCGAAGGCTGCGCTGCGCATGCTGGCCCAAAGCATGGCCCGTGAACTCGGACCGAAAGGTATCCATGTCGCCCACATCGTTGTCGACGGCGCCGTCGACACCGCCTGGATCCGCGATCATTTTCCGGATCGTTATGCGATGAAGGAGACCGGCGGAATCCTTGACCCAGGACACATTGCCGACAACTATTGGCACCTGCATTGCCAGCCGCGCGACGCCTGGACTCACGAACTCGATCTGCGTCCCTGGTCCGAAAAGTTCTGAGGCTTACCCGATGACATCTGCAACGCTCCCCGAGGTCGAGTTCCATTTCGATTTCGGCAGCCCGAATGCCTACTTCGCCCACAAAGTCATACCGGGCATTGAAGCAAGGACGGGTGCGAAGTTCAGCTATGTTCCGGTCTTGCTCGGCGGCGTCTTCAAGCTCACCGCCAACAAGCCGCCGATGGTGCAGTACAGTGGCATTAAGAACAAGAACGAATACCAACGGCGGGAAATCCAGCGCTTCATCACCAAGTACGGGTTGACCGCGTTTCGGATGAACCCACATTTTCCAGTCACCACAGTGCAGATCATGCGAGGTGCGGTTGCAGCGGAACGGGACGGCGTGTTCGCGCGCTACATTGATGCCGTGTTCCATCACATGTGGGAGGCCCCAAAGAAGATGGACGATACGGAGATCATCCGGGCAGCCTTGGATGCATCCGGCCTCAATGGCGGACACCTCGTGACGGCCGCCAATGATCGAGTTGTCAAAGACGCTTTACTCGCCAACACGGAAGCCTCCGTCGCCCGCGGTAACTTTGGCAGTCCGACCTTTTTCGTCGGCCCTGAAATGTTCTTCGGCAAAGATCGTTTGCGCGACGTCGAAGACGAAATTTTCGCGCAACGCACGACCGCAGCGCACTCCGCATAACAGCTGCAGAGTTTCCCAAACAGGCCGGCGCACATCAGGTTTGTCGTTGCAGCAGCCGCCACGAGGAACTGCACGACTTCGGAGTAAAGGCATAACACGGCATAGGCCACAGTCACGGCGCATCACCGGAGTCGATCATGTCTGCCATTGTCGTCGTCGGCTCGATCAATCGGGATATCGTGGCTTTTGTCGATCGGCACCCATTGCCGGGCGAGACAGTGCTGAGCCGAAAGACTGCCCTGTATCCCGGTGGCAAAGGTGCCAATCAAGCGGTCGCAGCTGCGCGCTTGCGAGCTGTACCTGAACATCAGGTCCGCATGGTGGGCCGCGTCGGGCGCGACGTATTCGGCGAAGACATGCGCCAGACTCTGCTGGCTGAGCGGATCGATGTGACAGGCCTCACCACGACTGATGCGGCGGCCACGGGTCTGGCATTGATTACCGTCGACGCGACGGGGCAAAACAGCATCGTCGTGAGTCCAGGCGCCAACCATGCCTGGGAGGACCAGCTGCCATCGCTGCAGCTGACCCCGCGCGATATCGTCATCTGCCAATTGGAAATTCCGTTGCCGATCGTGCAGGCTGCGTTCGCTCAAGCCCGCGCCTCACGCGCAGCCACGATTCTCAATCCAGCACCTCATCAAGAGTTGCCACTGGATATTTTGGCCTGCACTGACATCCTCGTGCTGAATGAAATCGAACTCGCACAGATGCTCGGACACCCGGTCACCGATGTCACCGACCAGAGCCTCATTGCGGCGCTGCGTAGGCTGCTAGAACCTGGCCCAACAGCCGCCATCGTGACCCTCGGTGCCCTCGGCGTTCTGTTGGTTGACGCCGCGGGCCGAGCCCATCGCATTCCAGCTCAACCGGTGATGGCAGTCGACACAACGGGTGCGGGCGATTGCTTTGTCGGCGCCCTGGCAGCTCAGTTGCTTCACGAAAGAGATTTGCCCGCAGCGGCACATTTCGCCAATGGCGCGGCCGCCATAAGCGTGACCAGGGCCGGAGCCGCCAACGCCATGCCTTGCCGATCAGATATCAAGCCGGTCTTACTATTCAACGATCAGCGCTGGTCTTGAGTGCCATGCGCGCCGCCACGCGCCTTCCGGTCATCAAGACCTGAAAGGGAACAGGCATGCCCCGAAAATCCATATTGAGAATTGCAGGCGAAGCGCTGATGTTGTCGCACCAACCGACGCAGACCTGTATGAT
>JAYSUN010000569.1:0-3166 GCA_043719045.1 Hyphomicrobiaceae bacterium
CATTGCCATCCATGATGATCGCCACATGGCGTGGGGCCTGCCCTTCGACTACCGCAGGGGCTGTCGAGTCGGCGCTCGGAGACATGTTCTCATTGATCATGGGATGGGTTGGCTCGGTGAGGTCGTTGCGACGATCGGATCGGGCGAAACTGCGCACACAAGCCCTTATGCCAACTCATACCTGTTTGATTTCAGCTTCCTTGGCGATGGTCGCTTGATCAATTTCCTTGATCAGTTTGTCCGTCAGCTCCTGCACCTTAGTACCGTTCTTGCGGCCATCGTCCTCAGTCATTTTACCGTCTTTTTCCAGCCTCTTCAGCAGATCCATGCCATCTCGCCGGACATTGCGGACAGCCACTCTGCCGCTTTCAGCGTATTTATGAGCGAGCTTGACCAGCTCCAAACGACGGTCACCGGTCAGCGCCGGCACCGACAACCGAATGAGCGTCCCATCAGATTTTGGCGTCAGGCCGAGATTAGCCTCGGAAATGGCCTTCTCAACGGCTTTGACCTGACTCTTGTCCCAGACTTGAACCGAAATGGTCTTGGCATCCGGAGTTGATACCGTCGCACATTGCGCCAACGGCATTTTTGAGCCGTAGATCGTCACCACCACGGGATCGAGCAGGTGCGTCGAGGCCCGCCCAGTGCGCAACCCGGAATATTCCTTCTTGAGCGTGTCGAAGGCTGCGCGCATTCGGCGCTCGAGCTCTTTGATTTCAAAAGCAGTGGACATAGCGGCACTTCCTGCTGGGCATCCCCGACAAACCAAGGGGCCCCTCTTGTTAACTCACATCCAAACCCAGATCCAAAACTGGACTCGAATCCCCAGAGCTAGCCCCAGAGCTAGCCCCGGACAACCGTCATTGTTGCAGTTCCAGCCAGGACCTTCCCGATATTGGCTGGGTCATCAATCGAGAATACAATTACCGGAATATCATTATCACGGGCAAGGGCGATCGCAGCACCGTCCATGACCTTCAGATCGTCGGCAAGCACTTTCGTATAGGTCAGCGTTTCGTAACGGGTGGCTTTCGGATCTTTCTTCGGATCGGCTGAGTAGACGCCATCCACCTGCGTGGCTTTCAAAATAGCATCGCAGCCCATCTCCGCAGCCCTCAATGCTGCAGTCGTATCGGTCGTAAAAAACGGATTGCCGGTCCCGGCCGCAAAAATCACCACGCGCTTTTTCTGCAGGTGATGCAATGCCTTTGGCCGCACGAACGCCTCACATACGGTTGGCATTGAAATCGCAGATAGCACACGGGCGTCGACTTTCTGCTTCTCCAAAGCGCTCTGCACGGCCAGTGCGTTCATCACCGTCGCCAGCATGCCCATGTAGTCGCCAGTTGCACGATCCATCCCGTGCTGGGCTGCGCCCTGAACGCCGCGATAGATGTTACCGCCCCCGACAACGACAGCCAATTCCACACCCGACCTGACCACCTGGGCCATTTCGGCAGCTAGTCGATCCAAAACACCCACGTCGATGCCGAACTTCTGCTGCCCCATAAGGGCTTCGCCAGACAGCTTCAGCAAGATGCGTTTGTAAACCGGCGCGGCCTTCATGGCGTAACTCTCACATGGCACCCGGCCATTGTATGCCCCAAAACACCATGATTCGACCAGAGGGCGGATTTGACCGGAGCGCGCTCGAGTAGCACCGCGAAGCAAGCAGCAGCACCGAAAATCTTGCGCTCTACTGAACCCGAGGCAGCGGGCCAGGCCGCGGAATCGGTGCCAGCCTTGATGTTGGAGCCAGGTATGCCGCCGTCTTCATCCGCCGGTTCGTCTGAGTTGGCCCCGGAGGCATGGGCGCCGTAACCACCGCCGCAACCGCAGCCATCCGCGGCCGCCGCGTGACTTCAACTCCTGGTTTCACCGCCAACCGTTGTTCAGGCGCTTTGACCGCCAAGCCATTCGATGCAGAACCGACCGCATAGATCGGCGGATTTCGGCTGGTGGCCATCCGCAGCGCAGCCCGATTTGAAAAGACGCCCAACTTGCGCTGGTCCCGGCGCTGCGCGCGCGCCGACTGCGCTGGCTCTAAAGGCGCTGGCTGATGGGCATGCCCCGGCGGCACCAGAGGTGAAATGTCGGCGGGCTTCAGCGGTGTTTTGGACAGCTGAGCTCCGATCAAAGCACGGCTTCCCGTTCGACCGTTCGACCCCGTTTGACCAATCGATGACGGCACGTCCCCATTCTTGGGCACGACAATCGGCCGCCCGGAATTGCCAACTGGATCAACGGCTGCGGTCTGCTTGAGCGGCGGCGCGACGGCGGTCGTCATGCCAACCTGATCCACAGTCGTTTTGGACCCAGCTGCATGTCCCGTGGGCAGCCTTGGAGTGTCGGCTAGCTTGGCTCCACGCGGCGGTCCAGACGCGTCGATCGCTCTCGCCGCCGCGGGATCTAGCAACGGGGTCACGGCGACGGGCATCACCGATGGTGCACGTGTGGCATCCAGCGTCGGCCCCGGCTTCAGTAGCGAAGCAGTCCCCGCCACGAGGGCCAGCATCGCTACAATCCCTGCTCCAAGCCGTGTCACGCAAGCCTCATCTTGAATGTCAGTCCTTCAGCCTACCGAGCGCTCCCTAAAGCAGAAATTAGGCCTCCATGGGAAGGCTTATTTTGCGGCTATCCGCAATTCATTGATGGCTCTTCAGTTTGGCAGCGTTGACTTCGACGCTGGCCGGCATTTGAGCTATACAAAAGACTGCCGAAAGGGATTCGGCCCATCTGCCCTAGCAATCGCGATTGGCAAAAGCCGTGGCCAAACCTGTTCTCGCACCTCCATCCTTGCTGTCTGTGCGCAGCCGGGCGTCTGCCATCACGATCGCGTGGCCCAAGGGCGTTGAGCCGACCGCTGAATATCTGGCTGCAGCGGGGCACATCTCCGACGGGCAAGGCAATCTCTTCGTCACCGGTCGCGCCGGCACGGGTAAGTCGACCTTGCTTCGCGCCCTGCGGGATAGCATCGGCGACGATATGGTCGTGGTGGCACCGACCGGCCTTGCAGCTGTCAACGTCGGTGGCCAGACGATTCACTCGTTCTTTGGCTTGCCCCCGCGGCTGATTCGCTCGGATGACATTAAGCGCAGCCGCAATGGCCGCATCATGCGCAAAATCAAGCATCTTGTCATTGACGAGGTCTCGATGGTCCGCT
>JAYSUN010000570.1:0-8920 GCA_043719045.1 Hyphomicrobiaceae bacterium
CGATTCTCGGACCGCTCGTCACGGGCCACGCTCACGATAAAATTTACATCGATTACGTCCGCGTGTCGCCGTCATTGACCCCCTATCCGCGGAGTTCGCAGATCGCACCCGCGCTGGAAAAGATTGCAGCGCGGGTGCGGGCGAAGCCAGAGGGTATTGCGGCGTCGCACACCGGCATTCGGCTGTCCCTGACGAGTGATCGCGCCATCGACGAACGACTATTCGCCTACTTCGAGCGCTCGGATTTGTTTGGCAGGGCGGTTGTCGTCGCTAAATCGGAAGACGGCCGCCGCTATGATCTGCAGGTGCCGATCAAACGCCAGCGCTTCTGGTTCGGCACGGATTCGAACGGCCGTGATTTGCTGACCCGCGTCTTGACAGCCGGCCGCGTCTCGTTGGCGATTGGCCTGCTGGCAACCGGTGTGGCACTGATCATCGGCGTGCTCTACGGCGCCGTCTCCGGCTACGTCGGGGGGCGCACGGACGCCATCATGATGCGCATTGTCGATGTCCTTTATGCGTTGCCGTTTATCTTCTTTGTCATCATGCTGGTGGTCTTTTTCGGTCGCAATTTCATTCTGATGTTTTTAGCCGTTGGCGCTATCGAATGGTTAGATATGGCTCGCATCGTGCGTGGGCAAACGCTCTCAATCAAACGCCAGGAATACGTCGCCGCCGCCGAAGCCCTCGGTGTCGGCACGCGCGGTATCGTCTGGCGGCATATCATTCCGAACACACTCGGGCCGGTGATCGTTTATATGACACTGCTGATCCCGAGGGTGATATTGCTCGAGAGCTTTTTGTCGTTCCTGGGTCTCGGCGTGCAGGAACCGGACACCAGCTGGGGCGTGCTGATCAACGAGGGCGCGCGCTCGATTCAAGGGCATACGTACCTGCTGCTGTTTCCCGCCCTCTTCCTCGTCGCGACTCTGTCGGCGCTGAATTTTGTCGGCGATGGCCTGCGTGATGCGCTTGACCCGAAAGACCGGTGAGATGATCGAGCCGATCTTGAAGATTCGTAATTTGCGGGTCGGGTTCCGCACCGCCGAGGGCATCCTTGAAGCAGTCAAGGGCATCGATCTGGAGGTGGCCAAGGGCGAGACGGTGGCCATTGTCGGCGAGAGCGGCTCCGGCAAGAGCCAGACCGTCATGGCACTGCTGGGATTGCTTGCGAGCAACGGCGCTGCGACGGGCTCGGCACAGTATCGCGGGCAGGAATTGATCGGCATGTCGATGCAGCAGCTCGACACGGTCCGCGGGTCGAAGCTGACGATGATTTTCCAGGAGCCGATGACGTCGCTCGACCCGCTGTTCCGAATCGGCCAGCAGATGGCAGAGCCGTTGCGCCGCCACGGTGGATTGGACCGAGCGCACGCGCGCGCCCGGTCGATTGAATTGCTGCATCTGGTGCAGGTCCGCGATCCCGAGAACCGGATTGACGCCTATCCGCATGAACTCTCCGGCGGACAGCGGCAGCGTGTGATGATCGCGATGGCGCTCGCAAACAACCCGGATGTGCTGATCGCGGATGAACCAACAACCGCGCTGGATGTGACGGTCCAAGCGCGAATTCTGGACTTGCTGGCGGACTTGAAATCACGCCTTGGCATGGCCGTGATCTTTATCAGTCACGATTTGAACGTGGTCCGCCGCATCTCGGATCGCATCTATGTCATGCGCCAGGGCGAGGTCGTCGAAAGCGGGCGAACGTCAGAGATATTTGCCAGTCCACAACATCCATACACGCGCCTATTGCTGAATGCGGAGCCGACGGGGCGCAAGCTGCCGCCTCCAGCGACGGCGCCCGAGCTGCTGCGCGCGGAGGATGTGCGCGTGACATTTAAAACCCCGAAACGGCTGTTCAGGCCGCGGCCTCCGGACATCCACGCTGTTGCCGGCGTGACGGTCAGTCTGCGGCGCGGCGAGACAGTCGGCGTGGTCGGTGAATCCGGTTCCGGTAAATCGACGCTCGGGCGGGCACTGTTACGCCTGGTGCCGTCGGCTGGGTTGGTTCGGTTTGAGGACCGCGATCTGGCGCCGCTGGACCGGGCGGCGATGCGGCCGCTGCGCCAACACATGCAGGTGGTGTTTCAAGACCCGTTCGGCTCGCTGTCGCCACGGATGACGGCGGGTGAAATTGTCACCGAAGGCCTTCTCGTCCATGCGCCAGCCATCTCGCGCCGTGAGCGTGACGCGCGAGCCGCGACGGCATTTGCCGAAGTCCAACTCGAGCCGTCGACACGGCATCGCTATCCGCACGAGTTCTCCGGCGGCCAGCGCCAGCGGATTGCCATCGCGAGAGCCATGGTGCTGAAACCCAAACTGGTTGTGCTGGATGAGCCGACGTCCGCGCTGGACCGGTCCGTGCAAAAGGAAATCGTTGAACTGCTGCGCCGGCTTCAGAACGCTCACGACTTGAGCTACCTGTTCATCAGCCACGACCTCGCTGTCGTCCGCGCGATGTCCGATCGAATCTTGGTCATGCAGAACGGACGTATCGTCGAACAGGGCGCGGCTGAACAGGTCGTTACTGATCCGCGCGAAGCCTACACCCAAGACCTCATGAGATCGGCGTTCGGCTTCAGCACCGCTCAGAACGTAATCGCACCTTTGAGCTTGTAGGTGACGTCCTGGGTGCCATCGGTCAAGCCGAACAGCACGCCTGCCTCGATGTTGAGTTTCGGGCCATCTGGGCCCTTGTCCGCCTCAGCCGATTTCGCGTCCTTGATGCTCATCGACTTCGCCATGGCGCCTGCGCTGCGCGCCAAACTGCGCTCGAAGTAGAGCACGGGGCCGATGCGGTGTTCCTGGAAATCGAGCCCCGGGCTATTGCCGATGTTCGGCACCGAGCCGTAACCCTCGATGCCGAAGGCCAAGCCCTCGCGAATTTCCTGTTTGGCCTGCCAAGCATAAGAAAAGGCCACCCCTTCTTCGCGGTTGCGGCCGAACGTGCGCGCAAGGAACGGGTTGACCGTGAACGAAGTTTTCTCCGTGCCGAATTGGAAGATCGGGCCAAATGTCAGCGTGCTGGTGGCGTCATCGGCGATGCGGAAATCGACGCCAGCGTACCAGCCGATGCCAATGTTGCTGCCCTCGAGCTTGCGCACCAGGAATTGAGTTTCGATGCCAGCGGTGGACGCTTGATAATCCGCGCCGATCGTCTTGTCCAAGTTGATCTTGAGGCCAGCTTTCCACCAATCGCTGAAGCCATAGCCGACGCCAATTTCAGCACTGTGACGAAGCAGTTCAGCGTTGACCGGGTAGCCAGAAAAGAACGCCGTGTTGACGGACACCTCGGTCTCACCCTTGGTGATATCCGGTGTTTTGACGTCAAACGTGCCGGCCATTGCGGGGGATGCAACGAGTGCCGCAAGGCTGACGGCCAACACGCTGAAATGACGGACCTGTGTCAAACGCATCTCCATGTTCCTAGCCGGTTTTGATTCGCAACCTGATGACTACACTGGTTCAGATTGAAACCGAAAAACCTAAGCCTGTTGGCACGCCCACTTTTCGGTGGCAGTGATATCTCTGCCACAACCACACGGCCAACGCCGTGGACTTGAGAGTTCGACTGAACTCGTCACGGCAGCTTTACTTCATCATGTCCGGCACGATCAAACGCGGCAGGAACAGCGAGACGCTTGGCCAGATGATGACCGCTGCCAGCACGACCAGCATCGGCACCAGCATGATGAAGGTGTCTTTGAGCGCATAACGCAGCCTGACACCCGCAACCGCGCAGGCGATCATCAGACACATGCCGTACGGCGGCGTGACCAGACCGAACGCCAGCGACACAATCGAGATGATGGCGAATTGAACCGGATGCAGGTCAACGGCTTGCGCCAACGGTTGCAACACGGTGCCGACGATGATGATCGCTGGAATGGCATCCAAAAAGCAGCCGACCACAAGAAAACAGAACGCAATGAAGAAGCCGGCCGCGATCGGGCCCATGCCCCAAGTCGAGACGTTGGCAAGGAGAGCTTGCGGGATTTTGTAGTAGGCGAGCAGCCAGCCGAACGCACTGGCGGTGCCAATGCAGAATAAGGCCACACCAGCGAGGCGGCCGGTTTCCAGCAACGCGTCATACAATTGCTTGGGCCCGATCTCGCGATAGTAGAACGACGACAGCGCAATCGAATACAGCACGGCGATCGCCGCCGATTCCGTAGCTGTGAACCAGCCGAGCAGGATGCCACCGACAATCAGAAACGGCGTCATCAGGGCTGGCAGCGCATGCCAGACCGCACAGCGCATCTCGACCCAACTCGATCGAGTGTAAGTCGGATAACCGCGTTTGACGGCGTATATGTGCACCGTCACCATCTGCGCACCCGCGATCAGCAGCCCGGGGATCACACCAGCCAGATACATCGCGCCGATCGACGTCGAGATCAGTCCGCCCCAGACAATCATCAAAATCGAAGGCGGGATGATCACGGCAAGCACTGCCGAGACCGCTGTGATGGCAATCGAGAAGGAGAGGTCGTAACCTTCCTTGACCTGTGCATCGATAAAGATTTTGGATTGACTTGCGGCATCGGCGGTCGACGAGCCGGAGATGCCGGCAAAGAACACCGAAAGGACCACGTTGATCTGGGCGAGTGAGCCAGGCCAGTGCCCAACCAAAGCCTTCGACAGATTGACCAGCCGGTCGGTGATGCCGCCAACGCTCATCAATGTCGCAGTCAACAGGAAGAACGGCACGGCGAGCAAAATGAACGAATTGTAGGCGTTGAAGGTTTCCTGGGCGAGCATCATCATCGACAAGCGCGGCTCGATCAGCAGGATCGGCAGGCAGGCAAGACCGAGTGAAAACGCCACCGGCACGCGCAAGGCGAGCAGCAGGGCGAAGACGCCGAACAGGACCAATGCTGCCTGTCCGGACGAAAGAACTGTACCAGTCATTGTGTCGCTCCCCCGAGCAGAATACGCAATTCGTCGACAATCTGCTCGCTGGCGAAAACAAACCAGGTAAAGCCGGCCAGAGGCCATGCAATGTGGATCATCCAGAGTGGCAAGTCTGCAAGCTCCGATGTCCGGTTGAAGGCGAAGCGGGTAAACTCGATGCCAGCCCAGACGAACACAGACGCCAGTGCGAGAATGCCGAGGCGCGCGACAATTCGGACGGCAGCTTCTGCCCGACGCGGCAACTCCGGCCAGACGTCAACTTCGAAGTGTTGGGCTTCACGCACGCCCACCATGGCCCCGATCATGATCGTCCAAATGAATAGCAAGCGCGCCATTTCCTCGGTCCAGATGTAGGACGGGATAAACGGCGTGTAACGCGAGATGATCTGCAGCGTGACCGGAATGATCAGGATGCCAACGCAAGCAGCGAGCAGGTGCTCCAGCAGCTTGGCATAGCCAGCCGTAAACTGGCGCCACCAGCCTTGCGGGGCCAGAGGCTCCGGCGCCAGGGTTTTTTTATCAGCGCTACTGAGCTGGGGCACCAAGGGCGGCGGCCCAGACAGCGGTGCTGGTGTGTTGGACGCCATCACGTCAATCTCCCCCGAAAACGATAAGCATGATGAGGGCCAGCCACCACGTCAATGATGTTTCAGGCTGAGCTGAAATACCAAAGCGCAGGGCTGACCCCATCAGGTCATGGTAACGGCTCAGGCGGCGTTGATCTTGGCGTAGATGTCTTCGGCGCCGATTTCCTTGGCGTAGGCGGCCATCACCGGGTCGACCAGCTTCTTCATAGCGTCGCGCTCTTCAAACGGGATGCGCTTCAGTTTGCCGGCCTTCTCCAAGGTCTCGAGTTTGATACCTTCCTCGCTCGATTCAAGCGCACGCGCGAAGTCGCCGGCTTCGGGCCCCGCTTTCAGAATCGCGTCCTGGAGGTCCTTCGGCAAGGTCTTCAAGGTTTTGACCGAGAAACAGATCGGGCGAATCGAAACCGCGTGTTGCGTCATGCACAGGCTCGGTGCCACTTCGTAGAACTTCATCGCTTCGACGCCGGCAGCTTCGTTTTCGCCAGCGGCAATCACGCCGTTCTGGATGGCGTTATAGACTTCGTTATAAGCGATGACGGTCGGCGCCATGCCGGCTGCTGTGAACGTCCGCGACCAGATCGGCGCGCCCTGTACGCGAACCTTCAAGCCCTTCATTTCGGCGAGGTTCTTGAATGGCTTGTTGGAGAAAATGTTGCGCACGCCACCCCCGGCTGCACCGATCAACATGACCTCGGCCTTGGTCGCGACTTCATCGGCGATCGGCTTCAGCAGGTTGGCCGCAACCACCTTGTTCATATGGGCGATGTCTTTGAACACGAATGGCGCGTCGATAAACGGCGCAGCCTTGGCGAAGGTGCTCATATGGGCCGGTGAGACAATGCCATAGTCGACGGCTTTGCCTTGCGCCATGTATTCGAAATATTGCTTCTCAAGGCCAAGCGACGAGTTGCGATGCAACACAAAATTGATCGGTTTGCCATAGTACTTCTTGACCAGTTCCTCGAACTTCAACAGGCCTTTGTTGAAGGCGTGGTCGTCGTTGAATTGGACGGCGCCATTCAGCGTGATCGGCGCCTGCGCGCGCAAGATAGCGGGTGCTGCGATGACGCCTGCAGCGGCGCCAAGGCCTTTAAGTACGGTTCTACGTGTCATGGCTGATAGTCCTCCTAAACTCCGGGGTCACGCCCCACGCCCATCTCGTGTGAGCTCAACGGCGAATATGTCAGAGCTACCGCCAATAACCAAGAGGGCCAATTCTGTATCGACGCCGGGGCGTTCGTCGCGTTGCCGTGGTGAACCGACGCCCTGAGCCCATCGCAGCACGGGCTCCATGTCATACTGCTGCGGCCAGAACGGCCTCAGCTCGAATTTCTTCGGTCAATCGCGCCTTCAGCCCTGAGAACTCCGGCGAGGTTTTAAGCGTGTAGTGGCGGGGATACGGGAGGTCGACACGCAGGTCGGCTTTGATGCGGCCAGGGCGTGCGCTCATCACCAGCACGCGGGAGGCAATGAAGATGGCTTCCTCGATGTCATGCGTGACGAACAGCACGGTTTTTTTCTCGCGTTCCCAGATGCCGAGCAAAAGCTCCTGCATCAGTGCCCGGGTCTGATTGTCGAGCGCGCCGAACGGCTCATCCAACAGCAAGATGGCGGGATCGTTGGCCAGCGCTCGGGCGATCGCGGTGCGTTGTTGCATGCCGCCGGACAACTGTTTTGGCCAGTGGTTTTCGAAGCCTTTCAAGCCGACTTTATCAATATAGTCAGCGACAATCTCGTCTTGCTCGGCCTCGGGCAATGATTTTTCGCGCAGGCCAAACGCGATGTTTTCAGCAACGGTCAGCCAGGGAAACAGAGTATAACTCTGGAACACCATGCCACGGTCGGCGCCAGGCGCGGTCACCTCGCGGCCATCGAGCACAACGCGACCGGTCGTCGGTTTGTCGAGCCCGGCCACGATCCGCAGCAATGTCGATTTTCCACAACCCGAAGGCCCAAGGATCGTGACGAAGTCGTTGTCGCCAACCGTTAAGTCCGTCGGCTCGAGGGCGCGCGTCGGGGCAGCGCCATTGCGGCCGGGAAACACCCGTGAGACGGCATGGATTTGCAGCTTTGACATGAGATCATTGCTCGACAGAGCCCCGAGTGCCGCCACCGTTGGGGATCGGGCGACCAAAAGCAAGCGTCACTCAAGTGCCACTGCGGTTCGGGTGTGCGTCGCAGCCCCCGCCGCGCCAAAACCGAAGGCCAGCCTCGACACCATCGCGGCCCAACGTCAGTGCTGGAGGCAGCCGCCCGCCTTGCGAGCCATGGGTTAGATTCACTTGTCAAAGAGCGCATCCAGGTTGCCCAGGAGGCCGAGGCGACAGCGGGTGGAGGGCTATCGTTCGATACTTGGACGATAGCATGTTTGATGTAAAATTCTACCAAAAGGTGCATTATTGGTAAATTTATACAATCAAAAGGTGTGACAAGCCTCAGCGATCAGCATCCCCACACGCGATCGTGTCTTGGCCGTGATCCCACGCGCGTGTGACCTCCGATCACTGAGAAAACCTCACAGGAGATTTTGCATGCGCCTTGCGTTGACGGTCGCGACATTGAGCGCGGTTCTGGTGGGCCCTGCCTTGGCCCAACAGCCAAAGCTCGCAAAACCGCAACCCGTGGAGGCCGGGCTGGTGGTTCGCGCCAGCGCGTCGAGTGTCAAAGAGACGATTGATAAGCTGGCCAAAGCCGTCGAGGAAAAGGGCGCAAAAGTCGTTGCCAGGGTTGATCACGCGGCCGGTGCAAAAGCCGTTGGCACCGAGATGAAACCGAGCGAAGTGCTCATCTTCGGCAACCCAAAACTGGGGACGCCCGTCATGCAGGGTAATCTGCGGGCTGGACTCGAACTGCCGCTGAAAATGCTGGCTTATGAGGACGCAACCGGCAAAGTCTGGTTGGTGTATTCAGCGCCCTCGGCGTTGAAGTCCCGCTATCGCATCAAAGACGCGGCAGCGGATGCAAGCTTGAAGACCATGGCCACCGTGCTCGACGGGTTTGCGACCGCGGCGACCACCAAGTGACGCGACCAAAGGCGTTTTGACGGCAAAACCGGATCAGCTTACAGACTGAGATCTGCTGGGGAGGTACGCAAGGCGCGGGGCCCCGGCGGATCGACCTCTAACTCTGAGCTGACCCGTGATCGAAGATTTCCACCGCATCAAGCGCCTGCCCCCATACGTGTTCGCCGAGGTGAACCGGATCAAGGCAGCGGCACGAGCGCGAGGCGCCGATATTATCGATCTCGGCATGGGCAATCCGGATCTGGAAGTGCCAAAGCACGTGCTCGACAAGATGACCGAAACGATTGGTAAACCTCGCACTGATCGATATTCGTCGTCCAAGGGGATTCCGGGTTTGCTGCGGGCACAGGCGGCCTATTACGACCGCCGTTTCGGCGTCAAGCTGAAGCCCGA
>JAYSUN010000058.1:0-2343 GCA_043719045.1 Hyphomicrobiaceae bacterium
CCGTGCAGAAAGAAGGCGCCAAACTCTTCGGCCAGATCATCCATCTCGGCCGTCACATCGATGGCAACTTCGCCCGCATGCCCGCATGGGGAGCGTCACCCATTCCTTGGACGACAACGGCGCCGCCTCCCCATCCGATGACACGCACCGAGATCGCTGAAGTGGTCGCGGCCCATGCTGACGTTGCTCGCAACCTTGTTGCGGCAGGCCTCGATGGCATCGAGTTGACTATGGCGCACGGCCACTTGTTGCAGCAATTCATGTCGCCAATTTCAAACCAGCGCGACGACGACTACGGGGGGAGCGAAGCGAACCGCATGCGCTTTGCGGTCGAGGCACTGAGAGCCGTTCGCGCCGAAATCGGAACAAAGGCGGCGCTCGGCCTCAGGATCAGTGCCGACGAATTCGTCGACGGCGGACTGACACTTGTCGACATGCAGCGGATCGTCCCCATCCTGATGGCCTCTGCACCGATCGACTTTATCAACGTTTCCCATTCCGCCTACCACGGCAGCCATTCCATCTCGACGCAGATGGCCGACATGGCCTTTGCCCGCGACGCATTCCACCATTTGCCGCGCGGCATTGCACAAGCAACGCACGCGGCTGGCCACGACACACCTGTGTTCGCCGTCTGCGGCTTCAGCACGATCGCGCAGGCCGATACTTTCCTATCTGGCGAAGACATCGCCATGGTCGGTATGGCGCGCGCGCATATTGCCGACCCGCATCTGTTGCAAAAGGCAGCGCAGGGTCGCGAGCGTGAGCAACGTCCCTGCATCCGATGCAACCAGGGCTGCGCTGGTTTTCTAGCTCTGAGCCAACCGATCACTTGCCTGACAAATCCAGGCGCGGATCGCGAACGCGAATGGCCGGTTGCAGCCGCGATATTGCCGACATCCAAGCGCGTCGTGGTCGTCGGCGCAGGTCCGGCAGGACTTGAGGCCGCCATTACAGCCGCACGCAGGGGCCACAAGGTCAATCTGGTGGAGGCATCGCAGAAGATCGGCGGCCGTCTCCATTATCCCGCGGTGCTGCCACTGCGCAAAGACTTCGTGGACTACCTTCACTTTCAGCAGGACGAGCTTCGCCGTCTCAACATCGACGTCACTCTCGGCCGCTACGTGACCAGCAAAGACCTGGTCAATGCATCGCCTGATACGGTGATTGTTGCGACAGGTGCCGCGCCGCGCGGGCTCGCATTTTCAGGCGGCGGCATCGGGCTCACGCTTGAGGCGGCGCTTGATGCTCCTGCAGCACTCGGCAGACGCGTTGCCGTCGTCGACATTCTCGGTCATTGGGCCGTTGCGGCAACCGCGGAGCATCTTGCCCGGCAGGGGCATGAGGTGACGCTCATCTCGCCGTCCGGTGCACCGGGATGGCTGATCAACATCTATTCGTCGTTTGCATGGCGTCAGCGCCTCAAGGACTTGCGGATTGCAATACTGGCCTACAAGTCCATCGTGCAGTTTGCAGACGGCACCACCACGCTGCTTGACCAGACAACCGGCAAGCAGCGCGTCTCCAATGCATTCGACACGGTCGTCGCCCCGACGCATGGGGTGCCGAACGATTCACTGGTCCAGGACTTGCGCGAAGCTCTTGCAAAACGGAACATGAGCACCCGCGTGGTGGCGGTCGGGGATGCACAGTCTCCGCGCACCGCGCTGGAAGCCGTTTTCGAGGGGCACGAGGCTGCTTGGCGAATCTGACAGAGTTGGGGAGTGCGATGCTGAGATACCGATCAATTGCAGTTGCGGCGTGCCTTTGGGTTGCACCCAATTTTTGCGGCGATACCCATGCGCAGATCCTTGTTGTCGCCGCAACCAAGACGCCCGGCGGCATGGACGGCGACGCTTTGAAACCGAACACGCAGAACGTGGTAACGCAGGTCTACGAGGGGCTCGTCACCTACGCCGTCAAGCCACAAACGGACGGGAGCGCACTGGCGGACTTCAATGACATTCGCGGCCATCTCGCCGAGAGCTGGACTGTTTCCGACGACGGCAAGACGTACGTGTTCAAGCTGCGGCGCGGCGTCAAAAGCTCATTCGGCAACAAACTCACCGCAGAGGACGTGGTTTGGAGTTGGCAGAAGTCATTGGCCCAAAAGCGGACTGGCAATTTCGTCGCTGAAGTGGCCGGCGTGACGAAGGTCGAAGCGGTGGACCCCTATGTTGTGCGCTTCGCGCTTAAGGCGCCAAGCGGGATTTTCCTCCATTCTCTGACCAACTACGTCCCCGGCATCTACGACTCAGTCGAAGTCAAAAAACACACATCAGCCGACGACCCCTGGGGACTGAAGTGGATTGATGCCAACACGGCCGGCTTCGGTGCCTATCA
>JAYSUN010000571.1:0-3158 GCA_043719045.1 Hyphomicrobiaceae bacterium
CCCGCCGCGAGCGACGAGACGCCGATGACGTGGACGTCATTTTCGACGGCTTGGCGGGCAGCTTCTTCAGGGGTTGCAAACAACGGCCCGATATCGACGTCGAAGCCAAGGTCGGCAAAGGCGGTGGCGATGACTTTCTGGCCGCGGTCGTGGCCGTCCTGGCCCATCTTGGCGATCAGGATACGTGGACGGCGGCCGTCGTTCTTTTCGAACGTGTCGACCAATGCGCGAATGAGATCAAGATCTTTGCTCATGGATTTAGCCTCCGAACGATAGACGCCCGTGACACTGCGGATTTCGGCGCGATGCCGGCCGAACACGACCTCCAACGCGTCGGAAATTTCACCCACAGTGGCTTTAGCGCGTGCGGCATTGACCGCCAAATCCAGCAGATTGCCGTTGCCGCGCGCGCCGTCGGTCAGGGCTTTCAGAACCGCTTGGGTTTCGGTTTCGGCTCGCTCGCTTCTGAGACGGGCGAGTTTGGCGATCTGCTGCTCACGGACTGAATGGTTATCCACCTTGCGGACGTCGAGTGCGGGTTCGTCATCGAGTTTGAACTTGTTGACGCCGACAATGGTCTGCCGGCCGCTGTCGATGCGCGCTTGCGTGCGGGCGGCGGCTTCTTCGATGCGCAGTTTCGGGATGCCCGCCGCAATGGCTTTGGCCATGCCGCCGAGACGCTCGACTTCCTCGATGTGCGCCCAGGCTTTGGCGGCGAGATCGTGGGTCAGGCGCTCGACATAATAGCTGCCGCCCCAGGGATCGGCGACGCGACATGTGCCGCTCTCCTGTTGGAGAAACAGCTGGGTGTTGCGGGCGATGCGGGCAGAAAAATCCGTGGGCAGCGCGATGGCTTCGTCGAGTGCGTTGGTGTGCAGGGATTGCGTATGGCCTTGCGTGGCCGCCATGGCCTCGATGGCGGTCCGCGTGACGTTGTTGAAAACGTCTTGAGCAGTCAGCGACCAACCGGAAGTCTGGCAATGCGTGCGCAGGGACAGCGACCGCTCATCCCGAGGCTTGAATTCATTCTTGATCAACCGCGCCCACAGCAAACGGGCCGCCCGCATCTTGGCGATCTCCATGAAAAAATTCATGCCGATGGCCCAGAAGAACGACAGCCGCGGCGCGAAATTGTCGATGTCGAGACCGGCCGCCACGCCCGCGCGGGCATACTCGACACCATCTGCGAGGGTGTAGGCGAGTTCCAGATCCGCGGTCGCGCCGGCCTCCTGCATATGATAACCGGAGATCGAGATGGAGTTGAATTTCGGCATCTTTGTCGAGGTGTAGGCAAAGATGTCCGAGATGATGCGCATCGAGGACGCGGGCGGATAAATGTACGTGTTCCGCACCATGAATTCTTTTAGAATGTCGTTCTGGATCGTGCCTGAAAGTTTTTCAGGCGGCACGCCCTGCTCCTCGCCCGCGATGATAAACAGTGCGAGGATCGGCAGCACCGCGCCATTCATGGTCATCGAGACCGACATGTCCGACAGGTCGATGCCGTCGAAGAGCGTGCGCATATCCAGGATCGAGTCGATGGCGACACCGGCCATGCCGACATCCGCCTTGACGCGCGGGTGGTCGCTGTCGAAGCCGCGGTGGGTCGCCAGATCGAAAGCGACGGAGAGGCCTTTTTGGCCGGCTGCGATGTTGCGGCGATAAAAGGCGTTGGAATCTTCAGCTGTTGAAAAGCCCGCATACTGTCGGATGGTCCAGGGCTGGGTGACGTACATCGCGGGATACGGTCCGCGAACAAAGGGGGCGATGCCCGGATAGCCGTTGATGAAATCGAGGCCCGCGATGTCGTCGGCCGTATAGAGCGGCTTGATCGCGATCCCCTCGGGCGTGAGGGTGGATGGCATGACTTGAGCCGCGCCATCAAACCCAGTTGGTCGGACGCCCGCGTTCAAAGCCACAGTGGTAAAGTCGGGAATGGCGGTCATGGCATCGCTGTGGTTCATGGTCGTTGTGTTCGGGCTCGATCACAAGACACCCACTTTACGTCATTCCGACGAAGGCTGGAACCCACGACGGGTCGGCACTTCGGGACGTTGTCGCAGGTCCCGCCCCAGAAACTTTGCGTATGCGCGCGGGGCGTCGAGATGACGGATGAGACAGGGCATCAAACGCATAGGCAAGACCAAGAGCGCCCCAGGTAACGCGACTTTGTACCGAATTGGCAAGTATCTGGACCCTCGCAAGACGTATTGTGACCAGCCATCGGACCTGCAAGCTTGACGCCCGTCTGTGGGGTGTGCCTCGACAGTGGCCATGATGCGGCGGAGAACCGGGCTTGGCTCGCGACGCAAAATATTGGTTTCCCTGCTCCCTGGAACCCTCACGAGCAGGCTTGAGCTTGCCCAGGATCAGGCTGCGCTGCGGATCTTGTTGTGGGCACAGCGCGAGGGAAGGCGAGCGAGACAGATGTGCCGTGGCTGCTGGACGTCACTTCTATTTCGCCCGACAGCTGACTAGCAAATATCTTCATGATCTTAGTGCCATAGCCCTCTTTTTCTTTGCTCGGATCATAGCCCCGCCCATTATCCGAAACAGTCAAATGGAGCTGATCAGCGAGAGATCGAAAAGAAGCGTTGACCTGTCCCTGGTGACCATTAGAAAACGCATATTTGAAAGAATTCGTGCAGGCTTCATTGAATATAAGGCCCACGATGCCACACGTCCGGGGGTCGAGTATCAGAGACTCGCATTCGGCGCTGACCTTGATCGGGCCTCCAAATGCAGCATTCAAGCTCTCGGCCAGAGCCAGGAGATACGGCGCAATGTCGAGCGATTGCTCCGAACCGTGATCAAGCAATTGATGTAGCCCTATGATACCCTCGATGCGACCGACGCAGCTCAAGCAGTCGCCAGAACGGTCCTTGCGATACTGACGAAACACATGCGACTGCACTGAAGCCAGCTCGTTGTTTACACGGTGTTGCAATTCGCGATGCGCTGATTGCTCACGAGTGAGTAACCGTTTCAGCTCTGCAATTTCCGCCAAATGTGCCTGAACCACTTGATCATTTGACATGAAACACCTCTGCTCAACACACCACTCTGTTAGGCGCCTGCCGCACGGGCCTCGTCTACCGACGTAAATTTACACACAGTCAGCGACCGGCGCAAACATTCGTTCGAGCAAGCGGCCGCAC